>JANPLJ010000176.1:0-1267 GCA_031426475.1 Pirellulaceae bacterium
GGTATTGGTACCACCGAGCGTCAACGTCTTCTGAGCACCGTTGCCGCCGATAACATTGATTCCGCCGTTGAACGTCAACGTCGAGTTCGCTCCACCAACGCCAGTAGCGCTCAGCGTAGCCCCCTGGTTCGTTGCTCCTACGAAGGAAATGTTTTGCAAGAGCGTTTGATTTCCCGTACCGTTGTATTGCAGCGTACCGCCCTGGAATCGCAATTCACTTGTAGTTCCAATCGAACTCGCGTTTCCACCCACCGAATTCAAGAACGGAGCGTTCACCACGCCCGCGTTGAACTGGATATTCGAGAAAGTGTTTCCAGGATTGTTCAAGCTCAGGGACGAGGCACCTGCCTTAATCAGCGTCGATGTTACGTTTTCGCTAATCAAACCGTTGATGACCAAGGAGTGTTGGGTCTGATTCTGGTTGACGGTGCCGTTTTGATCAGCTGTGATCGTACGAGAACCACTCAAAATCATGTCCAAATTAATCGTATCTTGAAGCGTACGATTGTTGGTTGGCGTTCCGCTATGTGGACGACCAATCGACAAGATGTTCCCGCCGAGAATGATTCGATTTCCGAAAAGCGTGAAATTACCGCCGGAGTCCGATGGCGGACCGCTGGTGTAGTTACCATTCAAGAATAAAATGGCAGCGTTCTGTGCCGCTGTTCCCGCGGCGTTTCCGTTGATCTGGGCTACGTTGTTGCCGTTAATCAGTGTCGTGTTCCAGTTGAATGTACCAATGACGCTATCAACCGGAAGATCATTGATCGAGGTAGTGGTTGTATTTCCAGTAAACATGATGGCGGTATTGTTACCGTTGGGCGGGCCACCGGTCCAGTTGGTACTGTCCAACCAGCTACCGCTAGTCGCACCATTCCAAATCGCCTGTGAAAATGCATGCTGCGATCCAGAGACAAAGAAGGCTACGCTTAGACTTGCTGCGATCCACCGTAAAAAAGACTTCATTGCCACCTCCGGAGAAATTACTGGAAATCTAAAGGCCATAAGATTTAAGATGTTAGCTTATTCGATTTGGGCTGTCCCGCAACAATTTAAGACATGGAAAACGCGGATATTAAACGAAAATGACAAGTTGATCGAGTTCACACAAGAGGACAAGCAGCAGGATCCGGAAGGGTATTGAAAACAATGGAACGCAGCAGCCGTGTTATGGGGCATGTCTCCAGGTCTCGGAGCGAAAAAAACTTTGCTATAATTGAAGCCACTCAAATTGACACTTCTCGCCGATCGCCACCTCGAACACGCT
>JANPLJ010000177.1:0-2006 GCA_031426475.1 Pirellulaceae bacterium
AGGGCAATGCGGCACAAGAGAAAAAGGATGATGCTCGCGTCAAAGAAGCCAAACAGGACGTCAGCGAAGCACAGAAAAAAATCCAAAGCGATTTGAAAGAAGTCAAAGCAGCGGAAGCAGAGGAGAGGAAATCATACGAGGCAATCTCGACTGCCAAGAAGGCGATGGATGAAAGTTCGAGGCGACTCGAAAATTGGATTAGTCAAAATCTAGGAATCCCCGAAGCGATCGAGGAGCAACGTTCCTTGCAAGCAGCCTATGATGCAGCGTCGAAGCCTTTCATCGCGGCGATGAAGACCAATCCAAAATTTATGCCGCTTGTCGAAAGAGCTGCCAACGCGGAGAAGACCCTCAAATCGCTTGCAACCAATACCGAGCTGGATGAAGCTGTTCGCCGACAACAACACTCGGCGGCCACGAAAGAGCTATCGGATTTGCGAGCCACGGTCAATTCGCATCTCGAATCGTTGTCGGAGCTTAAGTACCCGAAAGAAAAGCTTGTCGCCGCCCAGACAAAACTCGCAGAACTTCGTATGCAACTCAAGAAGCAACTCGAAATGCATCCCGACCTCCAGGCCGCTGAAAAGAAATGGGCCCAATCCAAAGACCATCATGAAAAGGACGCGCAACGCGTCGCATCTCTAAAACGCAAGGCCTCCGCGGATCTAAGCAAGCTAAACACGGAGAAATCGCAACTCGTCAAGGCTACGATGCAGGATAAGCAGAACGACAATAAGAACAACAACAATAATAACAATAACAAGAATAAGAAAAAGAAAAAAAATTGACACGTCTCGGCGAACGCCACCTTCTGGTTCCCAGGCTCTGCCGGCTCTGCCTGGGAACCAGAAGAATTGCAGGCTCGGCTTGCCGAACTCTCTCGGGATGGAAGGATTCGGGAGGCAGAGCCTCCAGAACAGTGCGTTCCCTGGCAGGAGCCTGGGAACGAGCGTGTTCGCGGTGGCGATTGGCGAGAAGTGTCAAAAAATTGAGACTTTTCTCTCTGAAGCGCGCAGCTTCCTGTAGCTGCGTTGCCATCGCAGCGATGGTCGCGACAAATTTGTGCTCCGCAATTACATTTGCTGACGACTGGATACGATGGCGTGGTCCCGATCGAAATGGAATTTCCACGGAAGTCGACTGGAACCACACTTGGCCACAAACCGGGCCCAACGCGATTTGGAAATCGAATGTCGGCGTCGGTTTCTCGTCGATGGTCGTAGCGGATAGCCGACTATTTACGGTCGGCAATACGGACGATACCGACACTATCGTTTGCTTGGATTCTATATCAGGCGCTCGCCTTTGGGAACGTTCCTATCCGTGTCCGTTAGATGACCGTTTTTTTGAAGGCGGTCCGACTTCGACTCCAACTGTCGACGGGACGACAGTCTATGTGCTGAGTCGAACTGGCGATCTGACTTCGCTCGAAACCAAGACCGGCAAGGTTCTTTGGACAAAGAATCTGCCGAGCGACGTAGGAGTAGATGTTCCGGGATGGGGCTTTGCAGGTTCACCGCTAGTACTCGGTGAGATGGTGATTGTCAGCGCTGGCCAGTCAGGTACGGCACTCGACAAGACTACCGGAAAAGTTGTCTGGCAATCGGAGGGCGAAGCCGGTTACATGACACCGTTCCCGATCGAACATGATGGAATTCAATCGGTTGTGGTTGCATCCGGGAAGTTCTTTTATGAAGTCGAAGCCTTGACGGGCAGCGTTCGATGGCGGCATCGATGGCTTACCACGTTTGGATGCAACGCAGCCGACCCTCTTTTCACCAAAGGTCGTCTACTGATATCGTCTGGATACAATCGCGGCTCGGCTTTGCTCGAATTGAGCGAGAGCGCCGCGAAAGTCCTTTGGGAAACCAAAGATTTCCAAAACCAGTGGAGTTCGAGTGTCCAGGTGGGGGACTTTGTGTACGGAATTGACGGCGATGATACTGGTGAGCGATTTTTAAAATGCATTGAGATCGCATCCGGTAAAGTTCGGTGGTCCTACGAAG
>JANPLJ010000178.1:0-2043 GCA_031426475.1 Pirellulaceae bacterium
GATGCAGGCGACCAAAGCGGAATTTCGGTCACCAGTGCTGGAGACGTAAACGGAGACGGATTCGACGAACTTCTGATCGGGGCCTTCAATGCAGCATCGGCTGGCAACGGCAAAGTATTGGCTGGTGAAAGCTACTTGATCTACGGCAGCGACCTCACGGCATCCGTCACACACCCTGGGACGCCCTCCGACGATACGCTCATTGGCAATGCCTCCTCCAATATCATCAACGGTGCTCGAGGCAATGATGTTTTGGTCGGTAACGGTGGAGCCGATGTGTTGATAGGCGGGCAAGGCGACGATACTCTTGCGATCAGCGATCTTGCATGGAAACGCATCGTCGGCGGTACTGGCAAAGATACACTTCGATTGGATGGGAGCGGGCTTTCGCTAGACCTCACGACCATTCGAAACAATCGAATCCTCGATATCGAGGAAATCAATATTACGGGTAGCGGCAACAATACACTGACACTCAACCATCGCGAAGTTTTGAATCTGTCCGGAAACAAGAATACACTTGTCGTCCGTCGAAACGCTGGCGATGTCGTCAATATTGGAAGCGGTTGGACGCTAGCCGGGATTGAGAATATCGGTGGCAATGACTTCGAAGTTCAGACGCAAGGTGCAGCGATACTGAAGCTGCAGGTCGTCAATGCAGCAGTTACGAACCGCCAAGTCTTTTACAATCGATCGACGAGCACCGTGTTTGGTGATGGAACTGGCAATCCTATCAATGCGATCGATGCAACGAAGTCCGCCCTTTTGCCGGGCCAAACGACCAGTTCTGCAAACTATACAAACTATTCACGCGGTCTGAATGGGTTGATTATCGACGTTACGAATTTGCCAGGCACGCCATCGGCTGCTGATTTTCAGTTCTCCATCTGGGATGGAATCGATCCCGCTGGGTTTGTCGCGACGGTAGCCACACCGACGATCACAGTCATTCCAGGCGTCGGCGTCGGCAGCTCGGATCGAATCAAGGTAGAATTCGTCGACAATGCAATTCGCAACACTTGGTTGCGTGTAACGGTACTTGCGAATGCTAACACGGGTTTAGCGACCAACGATGTCTTTTACTTCGGACACGCTGTCGCGGAGATGTATATCGGAAATGTCGGCACTCCGATCACGCTGCGAACCAATGCAACCGACATCTCAGTGGTTCGACAGAACCAATCCATCGGGATGAACTCCGTTGGTGTCACCAATATCTACGATGTGAACAAAGATGGTCGAGTCAACGCGACCGATACATCGATCGTTCGACAGAATCAGCTCAATAGCATTATTCGATTCTTCGATGCGCCGGCAAGCTTCATGGCATTCGATTCCAACTTCGCCATCGATACGGCCATGGCCGATTCAAGTTGGCTGGACAGTCTGAGCCCATTCTCGAGTAAACGTCGGACTGAACGCGTTTTCAAATAGGGTCTCCCCCAGAATTTGTGGAAGAGCCAAGAACGCTACAAAGTAGGATCGATCTTTCGAAGCTCCGGCGTGTCAAACCGGTGCATTGTATTCGCAGTTGTTTCCCGTAGAGCATTAACGAGATTCCCGTGTTTTTGACCGGCAAATGTTCGCGACAATCCTAGTCGCGTCAGACGCAAATCGAGTAGGATGAATCCATCTTCAAACTCGCAAAGCGATGGCAACCAGGAGGTCCGCTGTGGTCACTAACGAGATCTTAGTCAGCTTCTTGGAATGCAAAAGGAAGGCTTACTTGATTGCGGTCGGTTCTCCGGGACAACCGACGGACTTCAAGACGGTTCAGGCCAACCTGAGGGAAAGCTATTTGCATAAGGGATTGGAGACGATTGCAACTGACTACCGAGTGCAGGATATCGAACGGAATCCCTCCAGTCTGGCCGTTGCCCTCAAGAGCTCTAAGCAGATAATCGTCAATGCGACTGCAAAGGCTGATGACTTGTCTTCATTGATTCATGCCGTAGAGAGGCAAAAAACCACTGCCCCGGATGGTGGATCGATTTATGCGCCCATTCTCTTCGCATTGAATGAGACCGTTACACATAGCGATAA
>JANPLJ010000179.1:0-12006 GCA_031426475.1 Pirellulaceae bacterium
GAGATCGATTTGGCGAGAGTCGCTTTCGAATCGGTGTCGATTTACAATTACGAAGTCGATCGAAACCCAAACTCGGTATTTTCCGGCAAGCATAACACTTTAACAAAACGCGCGAGTTCGATCTCCAAAGACGCGCGCCGAACAATCGCGATGCATTGATTCGATTGCGTAGGGATACTCCAGACGTCGTTTGCGAAATCGAAAGTTGGCTTGCGTTTGTCATTCGGGGCAAGCGGCTCAGCCAATGTTTCCGCAACGAGCAACTCGGCATTCCAAGTCGCTTGGATAGGCTCGTCTGCATTTTGTTCGATCAGCCGATGGATCACGAAGCGGCGTTGTGAAGCAGCGTACACTTCCGATTTTGAATCGGCCAACAACTTCTTCAGCCAACCCGAAACGGCCTCGCTCTCCGCAGAACTCTTTTCGAAAAGGTCCAGAAGCAATACTCCTGCATCCAAAGCTAACGACCTTCCGTCGGGACCGAACGCGTCAGTGCGGTTCATCAATCGGCGCAGTTCGTCGACCGCCTCCGACCGAAGGTCCATTTTCAAAAGACAACGAGCGGTCGCCTGCTCCGCCCGTCCGATGACGGATTCATCGGTGGACTTTTCACCGAAGCGCCGATAAGCATCGATGGCTTCCGATAATTCTTTCGACTTAAATTCCAACGCGGTCGCCGCGTCCCATTGGACGTCGCCAGCAAGCGAGTCCCGTGAAGTGCGTGTTGTCTCACAAGGGAATACTGGATTCCCGTTGCGATCGAGCACAACAACACTGTCAACAACTCCTAATTCAATACATCGCCGAAAGGATTCAAACGGTCGTTCCGATACGACCATCGAATCCAGCTTTTCGAGCCGGTCGCTCCATTCTTCTTCATATCTCGCTTTGATAAGGTTCAGATGCGAGTAATACGTTTCGGCAAGTCGCTGATGAATCGCGAGTCGCTCGTTTTCGAGTGCGGCGCGCGTCATCCAGAGAATGCCGACCGAAGGAGTCAGCACTGCCAGGAGAATCAACGCGAACGACCAAGCAAAACGGCCTTGGTCGTTGCGCACTCGATAAAACGGTGACGACACGCAGGTATTACTCCGACTTGATACTGTCGACAATCGCATTGAGATCGGCGAGTAACGATTCAAAATCCGACTTCAAGGATGTCGATCTCATATTCACTGAACGATCTCCGTCACGAATGGTCATACTATACACCGTCATGGCCTTACCTTGCTGTTGATAATCAGCGACAAATATCGCCGCCTCTTTCCCGTTGACGGTTCGGTCTTGAACACCTGGCCCACGTACCACGTAGTCTTTTTTCTTTTCTTGCGTTTCTTTGATGAACTCTTCCGCGATCATACGAGGCGATTGATTTTTATCCATCTTAAACGCCGACAATGGTCCAGTGGCGATTTCCGCGGTCGCAGTACCTTGAGGATCCATAAGAGCTACTTTTTTGATACCCCTCGATTCATCGTCGGGCAACGTCTCGTAGATCCAACCTTTCGGCAACTGGCACGAAGCGCCAACGATTTTCACTGCTGTCGTCGCGTCAAGGGCTCGATTATCGACCAAGCTGAGATCGATAGACGCTCCACCCGCTTCGAAACGTACGACATATCGATGCTCGTCTGCAGACAACCAAAAAGTTTGAAATTGATTTGCGGCTAGCCTGAGTTCAACTTTATTACATTCGAATTTACCCGCCAGAACCTCAAGCGTTTCCTTGGCTGTTACCTCAATTTCCAACGGAATCACCTGACCGCCAAGCGACGACAGGATGGAAAGCGTCGTCTTGTAGCCGACCTCCAAAGGAAGTCGCCGAAAGAGTTGAAAACACTGTTCGTTGTCCCATAACACCGTATGATCGTAAGCGATCTTGACGGGTTCTTTTTTGCCTTCCAAATCAATGACGGCTTCTTCCGAGCTGTAGTTGGCTTTTGCAACCCCCAGCATCGAATGACGCCAGAAACTTTGAATTGGTTTGAAGGTTTCATTGTCACAAAGTACTTCGCTCGAGTGATTGGCGATGGCAATGGTCGTCAGTCCGCGGGTCGTACATTTCCAGACGGATTTTCCATTGTGCTGTATCAAATCCATTCGGTAGATCATCTTTCCGATTGGGGTACCATTCGCCAATTTCATCGAGAATTGGAGCTCCTCTCCTGCCTTCCAGGGCACAGGCAAGAGCTCGAGGTCTTTCGAGAGTTGCTTCCGAGCCAGAGTGACGATTTCCGATTGGTCGGCATATTTTTCGACGACCGCTTTGAAAGCTGTCGCGGCGAGGCTATCTTTCTGCTGTTTTTGGTAACACAAACCGAGTCGATACTGAGCTTGAGCCGCAGAGCGTCGCGTGTTTTTGGCTTCGGCGATGACCTGCTCATACAACTTGATGGCGTCATCAATATTTCCGACCGTTTCCTCGGTGTAGATCGCCTTTTGCAATAGCTCATCGGCATCGGCCTGTACATAACCGGTACAAGATACCAGCAGCAGTATCCAAAGCGGCAACGCGGTTTTCCAACGATGATGTAGGGTCGACATGTTCATATCTTTGTTCCTGTTCGAAAAAGTAAGATGTTTCAGTAACCTCTGACTAAGATAGGAACCCAATGTTACCGGCGTGTTACCGATGTGTTTCCAATCGATCCTTTTTCGCGAATCGTTGGACCTGCGACTCCGCTCGCGGGGGAACGTGTCAGCGAACGGAGTCGCTGCCCCACTAGCTCGCGCTGCATTCCTTAACTATCCAACCCGACCGGACTCTGTTGGTCTCGGTTCCCGTAGCGTTCCGATTCCAGGAACGCTTCCAGGATCAAATGAGCAGCGACGCGATCGATACGTTGCTTCTTCTTTTTTCGCGTTAGATCGGCGTCAGCCAAGAGTTTGTTGGCGAGTACACTAGTAAACCTTTCGTCGAAAAAACGGACGGGGAGGTTGGTGTAGCTGCCCAACCAAATCGCGAAATCGCGTACTTCGATGGATTTTTGACTCTCCTTGCCATCGCAATGAATCGGAAGGCCGATGACCCAGCCAACGATCGTCTCGCGTTGGGCAAGCGATTGAAAATACTCTCGATCCAGCAGTTCATTGCGCCGCGTGTAGGTATCAAGCGGACTGGCCCACGTTCGGCTTGGATCGCAAATGGCGATGCCGATGCGCACTGTCCCATAGTCGACACCAGCGATTCGTCCGGTTGGAGGCCATGGCTCCGAAAGAAGACTTTGCTCGCGAGCTGTCATTGTTCTTCTCCAAAGCGTCTCCAAACGATGAACTCGGCGTTGGAAAATACGTTTTTTTCGTAGCCATGCATTTCGGCATATCGATCCAATTCGTCGACGGATGTTGTTGCGTCAACGGGCGGGGATTTTGAAATCGGTGTCACAATCAATTCCGGTCGCTTCAAGTCCAAAAAGGCATCCAATCGAGAACGAGACGTTGTGCCAATCTTTGAAGCGAATTCGTCCGAAAGGCCTTCAGCAATCTGGTAGACAAATCTCGCCGTAGCAAACTCAGGTTCTACTCGATATCCGGCTTCGACAATCAACAATGGCATAAAGGAAGCGATTATGGCATCGTCATTGATTGGAAAGGCGCGAACGATGTCGCGAGCCTGATCGTGATAAGCAATCGGCGTCCAGTTCTTGAATTGAGTCGCAAGACTTGCCATGCGTGCGTAGTACGGACCACTAACGACGACCCCGACCAAAAAGCTTACCAGCAACGCTCGCTCGATGGCTAGGGAACGATCACTTCCAACCGCGAGTACCAAGACCAACACAAACGGAACGATCATCCCAACATACTGTGGCCAAGTCGGCACGGGAATAAGAACCGTAATGAGCGACATACCAACAAGCGACGCAGCCAACGATACCCATCGCCAATCTGCAATGTCTCGCCTGAACCATCGAATCAGTGCGATACCAATTCCAAACGCCATCCACATTTGCGATGGGTGCTGCAAACAGGATTTGACGTACCGTGCTCTATCGAGCAGCAAGAGGCGATCATGATAATGAATCTCGCGAAACCAGTTCGCGGTTTGAAGATGAAGCCCGACATTGTCGTACCAAAAAGTATCGCTATCTCTCCAGAAGCAAAAGATACTGGGAAACGCACCCAAAACGCCGGATCCAAGGTATGCCGCCAAGTTTAGCCATCTCGAACGACCGCGCCCAGCCAACAAGAATACAGCGATTGCGAACATCGGAACCAGAGTTGCATAGTAGAGCTTGAATCCAACCGCGATCGATATCGTCAATCCGGCAAGCCCGCTGCTGAATCGAACGGGTAAAGCGACCAGAGCCCAGAACGCGACTAACGAAAACAAGATCGGAAAGACGTAATTGGAACATTCTCCTGAGATCAGTATGAAGCTCTCGCTAAGCGCCAAGACCCAAGCTGCCAGTACTGGTGCTAAACCTTTTTGGGGACGCGTAAAGTGAGAAGCGATTGCCCCCATCATGCCGCACGTCATCATCGTAACCACCCAAGTTGCAACGCGAGCAACGAATAAGTAGTGCGAGGTTCCCGTCACTTTATAGAGCCCTGCATAGACAAACGGCAAGTTGGGCATCTGACCAAACGGAAAGTCGACGTAGATCTTGTCCTTCATCGTGAGCACCGAACCGGCGACATACATGTGCTCGTTTGGCTCAATTGGCCGCATCATGAGATGCACCCAGATCGCGATTCCCAAAAGAATCCAAAGAGCCACGGCCACAAATGGGCGAAGCGAGGTCCATCGAGTCGAAGATCTTTTCTCGATGGAATCGGATTCGATCATTTTCGCTTTCCGAAGCCTAGAGATACTGTCGGTGACCCAGCTCGGTAAGTTGCTTGACGACTTCGCGTACGCGTTCTTCTTCTGACTTGGGAGCCACCAACGTCGCATCGGGAGTATGGACAACTATCGTATCATGCATCCCGATGGTGACGACTAGATGATCCTCTTCGGTTCGAACAATCATGTCCGAAGAATCGATAGCCAGGTAGGGACCGTCGACGGCATTGCCATGCCCATCGGGTTTGATCAATCGCGCGATCGCTTGCCAACTGCCGACATCATCCCAAGCGAAGGGCGCTTCGATGACAGCAATGTCGCGGTAGCGTTCCATCACAGCAAAGTCGATCGACTTTCCTTTGATCTTTTCGAAGTGCTCGGTAAAATTGCGTTGAAAGTCAGAGGTTCCGATCCCCTTGGCGATGTTTTGGATATGGCCGTACATGTCAGGCTCGAACTCTTCGAGGGCCTTCAAAATGGTGGACGCTTTCCACATGAAGATGCCGCTATTCCAGTAGAAACTGCCTTCTGCCAAATACTTTTCGGCAGTTGCGCGATCGGGTTTTTCGCGAAAGCATTCGACAACGAAAGCAGACGATCCGGCTGCGGACGGGACGGCCGAACCTCGTTGAATGTATCCGAACGACTCGGCGGGATAGCTCGGACGGATCCCGAACGTTACGACTAACTCGGGGCGTTCTTGAATCAGGCTAAGGCCCACTTTCACCGCACGATGGAACTCCGCTCGGGGTTCGATGACGTGATCCGAGGGCATCACGACCATAACTCCCTCGGGATCCGCGGCATGGACCAACGAGGCCGCGACTCCGATACACGGAGCCGTGTCGCGTTTGCAAGGCTCACCGACAATATGCTCTTGAGGCAGCGAAGGCAACTGTTCAAGCACCGCGTCGCTCAACTGCTCGTTGGTCAAAATCAACACATGCTCACTTGAGACGAGGCCCTGGAGTCGATCGAATGTCGACTGAAGCATCGTGCGATTCGTGCCCATTTTTAGCAATTGCTTTGGTTTCGATTGTCGACTTGCAGGCCAAAACCGTGTACCAGAACCTCCGGCCATTATTACTGCGTGAAGCATCTCGGTGGTCTTTCCAGAATGAATAAATGAGTGATTGGGCTAAACGAAATAAGTATCCGCAGCAATATGCAGCCCCGACGAAATTTTCTTAGCGACGGCCTCCGCGTTCAAGGCCCAATGCGGATGGATCTCGACGATATTTTTCTCGCCAAGCGTCGCTCCACCAGCTCGCAACCAACTTCGATGCAAGTTCGAAATCGCTTGTTTCGTAGACGCGGGGGTGTCGGTGGGAGCGCCATCGGCATTCTTCACGGGAGCGAATACACAAGCTGCGTCACCTTCGACGACCAATCCACGTTCCGCCAGGGGCAACAAGTCGAAGATAAACCGTTCGAACTTGATCGCATTAGGCTGCTTGGGTTCTACCTGTTTGCCTTGTTCATCGATGTGAGGCACGGCTTTCTTCGCGCGATGGAACGGCAAACCTTCGACGCTATGCTGGACTCGATCCAAAAAGCGATGCTTGAAGACGTGGACAGCAATATTGCCAGCCCATAGTTTCAACGAGCCATCGCTATTCACTTTCTTACCAGCACTTTCGGGAAGATCACTGTATTCGATCACTTGCAAGCGGCCATCGACGGTCACAACATTTCCGACACGATCAGTTGGTGTCTGTTTTCGAACCACCTGCGATGTCATATCCGAGTTGGCTCGGATGTGATGTCCAATCAAAAAGGGATCACATATTTCCACTAACGGATTATCGACTTGGCCATAGAAGAAATGCTCGATCCCCTGGTCGGCTGCGTCGTCCAGACAGCCATGCTCCGACATCGCCTGCAACATTCCGCCGTGGCCATCAGGACTTAGCGAAACTTCACCGCGTGAGTCGAGCAAGATTTTTCCCGAGTGGGCATCGATAGCTGGCATCGTGCCTTGGCAGAAAATTCTCAGCTGATCACTTCCAAGACCGAAACAATCGTTCTCGCTAAAGAAAATTCGCGTACGCGCGTCGGTCGCAGGACTGGTCATGATGTAAAGCGGAATCGAAACATGATACTCCTTCATCATGGCTCGCAACCGATCGACATGCATTTCGAAAAGCGTCCGATTGGAAAGAGGACCAATGCGAAACATCCCCTTGGGCAGATTGAATCCCAGTCGTGTACCTTGGCCACCCGCAACGAGAATCATCGCCAACTTACCCGATCGAAGAGCGTTTTCACCCAAGGCAATCGCTTCTTCACGCTCCCGAAAGAACGACGCGTCGGATAGCGATTCGGGCAAGCGAATCGAAGGTGGTGGTTCAGCCCGGGCAGACAACGCAGCCCAATCCGGCGACTCGTCTTTACCCGTTCGAAGTCGATCAAGCTGGGCAAAGTCGATGGATCGCAATTGCGACTCGAGTGTTTTTTGTTCTACAGGATTGAGCGTGTTCCAAAACGCAATCAGATGCGATTGGTCGTAACGCTTGAGTTCAGCGACAAGCTTATCGTCGAGCATCAGGTATATCCGTTCTTCCATTCATGAAAATTTTTTAAGCTTCGACCTCGGCAGGCGCGAAAACCAGGGAATCCTGTGGCAGTCCCGACCATTGAGGAATATTGCATTGCGTCGCTTTCCAGCCGGCATGAACCAACGTCGCGCGAGAACCCGTCGGATTGGGACCAACAATGCGCCATCGGGCAGCTGATACCTCTGTCGGCAGTTCTACCGGCTCGCCTTCGGATGTCGCGACGAGTTTTTCGATGGCGAAGAATCGATTGAGCGACTTTGAAGTGTCTCGCAGAACATCGCGCGCCGCCGCTCCGACTTGGGCATCGCTGTATCCATCGAGAGGCTCTTGAACTAAATCGAGGAAGCGAGCTTCGCGTTGCAATGCGCTGATCAAAGTCAGTGCATCGCTACGCTGGGTGGTAGCAGGCTTCGTCGACGTGGGCGGCGAAGTCGATGAATCGACCGGCGGAGAAATCGCTTTGGGAGATGTTGACTCGGAGAGTGCGGCACGGATCCTTTGAGCAACTTGTTTATTCAAGAGTGCTGCGAAAAATGCGCGAAAAGCGAGGCCTACAGACATGATCAACGTGGTGAATGATAAGGTGAAAATCGAACGTTAAAGAACTGCATCGCCATCGATCTACTCCACCGATTTCTTAGTGCGTTTGGTCGCCGCTGCCTTCTTGACGGCTTTCTTCTTGGCGGCAGCTGGTTTCTTAGTCGCCTTGACTGGCGCTTCGTCCAAGGCCTCTACATCGGCTTTCTTCTTGGCGGTCTTTTTGGTTGCTTTCGTCGACGCAGCCTTTTTCTTTGAACTCTTCTTCTTGCTCTTCTTTCCACCGCCTTCGAGCGCTCGGGTCGCCAAAAGTTGCAAGGCTTGTTCGAACGTCACGGTTTCCGGCGTCATTTCCTTAGGCAACGTCGCATTCGTTTCGCCATCTGCTAAGTAAAGTCCATACTTACCTTCTCGAAGCTCGACCGGTTTTCCTGTTATCGGCGATTCCGCAAAACTCTTCAATGGCGGCTTGGCTTGGCCCCGCCCACGAAACGTCTTCGGTTGGGCAAGCAGATGTACGGCTTGCTCGAAAGTAATCGTGTAAACATCCATATCCTTGGGGACCGAACGAAACTCCTTGTCTTTCTGGATATAGGGGCCAAAACGCCCGATCTTGGCCCATACCTTGGCACCGTCGTCGGGGTGGAGCCCTAACTGCTTTGGTACCGAAAGGTATTTAAGAGCCATTTGCAAATCGACGGTCTGCGGTTCGACACCCTTGGGGATCGATGCAATTTTTTTGTCTTCGAAATCAGGATCACCCAACTGAACATAGGGACCGTATCGCCCGACCTTGACGAAGATGTTCATCCCACTTGTCGGATCAACTGCCAACGGTTTGTCGCCTGCCGCCTGCTTTTCAAGAAGATCGATGGCGGATACGAGATTGATTTCATCGGGTGCCATCGACTCGGGAATCGATGCTTTGCGGCTACCTTGTTCCAGGAACGGTCCGAACTTACCTACCCGAACAACAATATTTTCTCGATAGTCACCTGTCGTCGGTGCGCCGATCGGATACGAGCATGCTTCTCGTGCGTCGATCTCGCCAATCTTGCTTTCCAAGAGCGGCTTGAGCCCTGAAGGTAGATCGTCATCTGCATCGGGGCCACCGTGATAGAAGCCTCGGAGGTATTTCAAGTTCTCTCGTTCATTGCGACTAATTTCATCGAGATGATCTTCCATCTCGGCAGTGAATTTGTAGTCGACCAAATTTCCGAAATGTTGCTCCAACAGTCGAATCACCGCGAAGGCAGTCCAACTGGGAACGAGCGCATTTCCTTTCTTAAAGACATACTCGCGACCTTGAATCGTTTCAATGATCGATGCATAAGTACTCGGACGACCAATACCTCGCTCTTCCAGGGCTTGTGTCAGCGAAGCTTCGGTGAATCGCGCTGGAGGCTGAGTCGTATGGGAAACCGATTCCATCGAACTGACCGATAACGCTTCATTGGTTTCCAAAGGTGGAAGCAACCGTTCTTTACCGGCGAGCTCTGCTTCTGGATCATCGCTTCCCTCGACGTAGGCTCGAAGAAAACCTTCAAACTCGATCGTTGAACCGGATGCATGAAAAATAGCGCCGCCCCCCTCGATCGTGACAATCACGCTTCTCTTTCTTGCATCCGCCATCTGGGAAGCGATCGTTCGTTTCCAAATGAGATCAAAAAGCTTGAATTCGTCTTGGTTCAGCTCATTGCGAATCGCCTCTGGAAGCCGAAACGGATGGCCGGCAGGTCGAATTGCTTCGTGAGCTTCTTGCGCATTCTTGACCTTGGTCTGATACTGACGTTCGGTCGGATGCAAAAACTCTTTGCCATATTGGCTACTCACCAAATCTCGAGCCGCATCGATCGCAACCTTTGCCAAGGTGGTCGAATCGGTACGCATGTAAGTGATGTATCCGTTTTCATAGAGATTTTGCGCGGTACGCATCGTCTGCTTGGCGGTGAAGCCGAGCTTACGATTCGCTTCCTGCTGCAAAGTACTGGTCGTAAACGGTGGCTTGGGACGTTCGACGAACGGTTTCACTTCAACATTGGCAACGCGAAAACTCGCCTTTTTTAGTTTTTCGACCAGAGAGTTTGCTTGTTCAGCGTTCAGCCATCGGAACTTCGGATCCTTTAACTTGCCGGTTGCTGGATCAAAATCCTTGCCGGAAGGTATCCGATCTCCATCGACCGATACCAAGGTCGCGTTCAACTTCACTTGATTCGATTTAGCGAAGATCGCATCGAGATCAAAATAGGTTGCCGAGTGAAATGCAATGCGCTCGCGTTCACGCTGAACGATCAATCGGACGGCAACACTCTGAACGCGGCCCGCCGAAAGTCCGTAGGAAATTTTCTTCCACAAAAGCTGCGAAACGTCGTAACCGTAAAGTCGGTCGAGAATTCGACGGGTTTCCTGGGCTCTGACCATCCCTTCGTCGATTTGACGGGTTGTTTTCAGGGCTTCTTGGATCGCCTCTTTCGTGATTTCGTGAAATACCAGTCGGTGAACAGGCACCTTCGGCTTGAGGACTTGAAACAAATGCCACGAAATCGCTTCCCCTTCACGATCCTCGTCCGTCGCAAGATAAAGCGTTTTCGCCTTTTTGAGCGCATCTTTGAGATGCGAGACTTGCTTCTTTTTTTCGGTCGGAACAATGTAAACCGGTTCGAAATCCCGGTCGACGTTCACTCCCAAATAGGCCCATGGCTCGTTTTTGAGCTCAGCTGGGATCGATTTCTTGCCCTCAGGAAGGTCACGAATATGCCCAATCGATGCTTCGACTTGGTAACCAGCTCCCAGGAATTTAGCGATTGTTTTCGCCTTGGCAGGCGATTCCACGATGACGAGGGATATTTGCGAACTGCCACTCATAGACTCAACCGTTTTTCGCTTCAAATTAGCTTCTGATAGCGCTTCAGATTTTTCTCGAAAGACCGAAAACTTTTTGGAAGCTAACGCCGCCGTCCATAAAACGCTAGGGGGAGAGTAGCGCCAGAACTCAGAATAAGCGAACAAAAAATACTAATATTGGGGGAAAGATGGCTAGCAAACCAGCAATTCTGGCCAGAATGCTTGATGTTTTGCGGCTGCTGTTGCGTTTCGCCCTCGACTCTCTACAATCGCGCGACGTTTTCTTTGAAGAATGCTTCTCCCCTGAGGATGTTCCAGAATGGCTAGCCCGTTCGCCTTTTTCCGTAAAAATCAACGCGTTTGGATGGCTGCCCTGGTCATCGTCGCGATTGTTTCGTTTGTTATTCTCCCTAACCTCGACAATTTGGTTCGCCCCGACAGTCAAGGCCGACGAAATTCCCAGACTTTGGTGAGCTGGAAAGGCGGGCATATCAACGCGGACAAACTGGAAAAACTCCAGATGGTCCATGCCCAAACCTACAACATCTTCAGTCGAATGGCGACCGAAGTCATTCAAGCGGGCGGGATGCCGAAGGTTCCGGGCTTTTCTGTGGGCCCGCAAGGGATGGAGATTGGAATCGAACAGCCACAAGGCATCCAATCCGTCGTACATCTTCGATTGATGGCCGAAGCAGCCAAAAAACGCGGCGTTGTCGTCGATGACCATACGGTCGATGAATTTATCAAGAACTTCTCTGATAGTCGAATTTCTGCCAAACGTTTCGCGGAACTCATTCGCGAAGTCGCTGGACAATCGCTCACGAAGTTCGATATGTACGACTTCTTGCGAGACGAAATTGCCAAGCAGTTGCTCGTTCAAATGGGCTATTCCGGGTTGGCTTTTTCGCAGCAATCCTTGATATCGCCGAGCAAAAACTGGATGAATTACCAGAAATTCCAGCAGCGAGCGAAAATCGAAGCATATCCGGTCTTTGTCGACCAGTACTTGGACAAGGTAACGGCCAAACCTTCCGAACAAGAACTACGATTGTTGTACGACAAAGCTAAGGACCGATTGTCGTTCCCAAACAGTCCAGAACCAGGTTTTAAACAACGCTATCGCGCTAACATTGAGTATCTGCTAGCAGATCTCAATACCTTCCTGAAAGATGAAGAAGGCAAGATAACCGACGAACTTCTCCTGTCGACGTACGAAAAACGCGTCAAAGAAGACGGAGCTTACAAAGTCCCTGTCGAGGAGTTTAAGCCGACACAGCCTAC
>JANPLJ010000180.1:0-2634 GCA_031426475.1 Pirellulaceae bacterium
CGCTCGCCTTCTCTCGGATCATTCGCAACGCTTGTGATAGATACGGGTCCGAAATGGCAACCGTATCAGTGGACCGTCGCACGAAGATCCCCTTGGGCTCAAACAGGATCGGCTTTTTCGGTGCCTTCCGTCCTTTCATCAAACGATCGAGCATCGCCGCCGCTTCATAGCCAACTCGCTCGCCACCGAGACTGATACTGGAGAGTGGTGGAGAGCTCATCGCGCACAACGTTTCATCGTTCTCGACACCGATGACGGCTACCTCGTCGGGGACTCGAATCTTCGCGCGAACACAGGCGTCGAGCAACCAGAATCCAAGCTGATCCGTACAGGCCATGATGGCCGTCGGTTTGGGTAACTCGTGTAGCCAATTGACAAGATTCGACTGCTGGCGTTCCCATTGCTCGGGTTTCTCTCGATTGCCGGTCTGTTGCAACGACTGGCAAGGGTAGCCATGTTCTTTGATCCTTGCCATAAAGCTATTGCAGCGTTCTTCAAAGAACTGTTCGGTGGCTAGACCATACACACCGAAGCTTCGATACCCGAGATCCAAGAGATATTTTGCACAGAGTTGCCCGATCGAGTTGTTATCCATACCTACAAACGGAAAATTATGTTTCAGTTTCGTCGCTCGAAGTTCGACGGCTGGAACGCCGACGGCTGTTACGGCATCCGCCATCACTTGGCTGCTAGTTCGCGTCAAGATGCCGTCGCCATCCCAATTCTGAAGCCAGCTTGGAGGGCTCGATTCAAGATCTCGCAATTCGACAAAGACAGACCATGGCTTGTGTTCGGTCATGTAACGTCGGACGCCAAGCAAAAGCTCACGGCCATAAGCACGCGAGGTTTCGATCAACAGTGCGACATGCTTCATCGCTCGGCCGCGTATTCGATCTTGGGTGGACTTTGCGCTTTCCCGACTTCTTCCAACAGGACCTTGGTTGCTACTTCCAATTGTCGATCAATCCCCTTGGAAAGTTCGTCGGGTTGAGGCCAAATCACGATATCGGGCTCGGCTCCATTGAGCTCAAGATCGCGTCCCGTCTCGATTGAAAACCATCCGCGGAAAGGGATGCGCAGGACTCCTACGTCGGTGATCTTTGCCGATGATGTGCTCACCACACCACCTGCGGTTCGAACTCCCACTAGCTTTCCTCGCCCGAGTGTCTTGATGGCGTGCGAGAATATCTCCGCGTTGCTGAAGCTATTCTGATTGCAGAGGACCACAATCGGCTTCGACCATGTCGCGAAGACGAATCGATCTTGGGGATAACCCTTCGTGCCGCCGCGCGGAACGGTGATCGCATGTTGTGGTTGAGTCAATGCGGTTAACAACAAGTCGGTCGTAAACCCACCGCCGTTATCGCGAACGTCAATAACCAGTCCCTCACGGCCGTACCCGACTTGATAGAGTTGACTTTCGAACTCATGAAAGCTAGCCGTATCCATCGATCGGATGTGGAGATACCCGAGCTTGCCGTCCGATTGTTTGTCGACCAGTTGACGATTGTGTTCTAACCAATGCTCGTAGAGCAGCGTTCTCGCTTTCGAATACGAAATGGGCCTAATCCGCACTGTTTTCTCTTGCGTTGTTTGCTGAGCTTCCGCTGTCTCTTTTTCATCGCGAGACGCTTTGTCGTCGATGGTGCGTTGGACTGTCAATTGGATATCGCGTTCTAGGACACCATCGAGAATCGTGGTAAGGTCTATTGCCGGGTCGACGGTCTTTCCATCGATGGCCATGACGATGTCGCCGGCGACGAGCTGACTCTCGTGCCGATCGGATGGCCCATCAGGAATCACGTCGCGAACTCGCAGTCCTGGTCCGCGATACGCTTCGTCCCATCGAACACCCAGATGTGCGATCTGAGTCTTCCACTCAGGCGTATCCGACGATTCACGAGTTGTCGCGATATTCGGCGTGAATCCGAGATGGGAGCCATTTAGCTCGCCGAGCATCATTTCGACGATCGTCGTCAGGCCTCGTTCATTTCGAGATTCGCTAGCGACAGCTTCATATTTTCTTCGAATAGCATCCCAATTGCGGCCAGCCATTCGATGATCGTACCAAGTGTCGCGCATCTTGAGCCAGGCCGCATTGAAGCCTTCGCGAAAGCGCCCTGCTTTGGAGCACTCATGGCGTGCCGTAAAGGAGTACGATTGCAATTTTTCGCCTGAGTCCAGCTTCGCCGGAACGCCTTGGTGCAAGCCTAGAATACCGTTGGCGGATTTGCTCCATCTCGCGTCGCTGAGTACATTCGACGTCAAGAATTTCGGTTGAAGCTGATCAGGAAATTCGACAGTGTGCCAACCGCGTTTGCCTTCGACAGTCGCCTCGAAGGCAAGTCGCTTGCCATCGTGGGAAAAGAGCAAGTTGCGCTCGCTGGAATCTGGATTGCCAATCTTTCGGACTCTTTTATGAATCTCTTCCAAGTCGATCACGATCGGTTTGATCGATGATTCGCCGTTGATTGTGCTCTTTTCGGTTTTCGCCGAGTTGCTACCTGTGTCGTGTCCTTCGTTGGATGACTCGTCTTTTCCGTTGGAAGATACATGATTCGAGTTGGACTTGGATGCATTCGAAGTTTTCGACGCAGCATCGCGTTTCTTCTTGATTGTATCGAGCGCTTTCTG
>JANPLJ010000181.1:0-1537 GCA_031426475.1 Pirellulaceae bacterium
TTGCACTTCCAAACCAGTAATCTTGCTCAGCAAGCGGCTGGTTGGGACTAAACGCTTGGTCTGAATATTGGTCGTACAGCGGTATAAATCGCTACGGGTCTTCATCGCCATCACGATTTCTTCGAGCGAACAATTCCCGGCCCGTTCTCCAATGCCATTGATCGTACACTCGATCTGCCCTGCCCCGGCCTGCACGGCAGCGAGGGAATTGGCAACCGCCAACCCTAAGTCATCGTGGCAGTGAACGCTGATGATCGCCTGGTCGATATTTGGAACTCGATCGAAGAGCAAACGAATACGGTCGTACATTTCAATCGGCGTTGTGTAACCGACTGTATCGGGAATGTTGATCGTAGTCGCACCCGCGCGAATCGCCGCTTCGACAACTTGACACAGGAAATCGTGTTCAGTCCGGGCGGCATCCTCTGGCGAGAACTCGATATCATCACAGTATCGATGCCCGCGTTCAATTCCGGCGACGGCTCTCGCTACCAGTTCTTCGCGTGTCATGCGAAGCTTGAATTCACGATGAATGGCGCTCGTTGCCAAGAAGATGTGTAGTCGCGGACTCTCGGCGCTCTTCAATGCTTCCCAGGCTCGGTCGATATCGGCGTCGTTGCAACGCGCCAAACCACAGATCGTGACCCCACGAATGCTCTGGGCGATCTCGCGGACCGATTCAAAATCCCCTGGCGAGGCGATCGGAAAGCCGGCTTCAATGACATCGACCCCGAGATCGGCCAAAGCTTGAGCCAGCTCCATTTTCTCGGCCGAATTCATGCTTGCGCCCGGCGACTGTTCGCCATCTCGAAGCGTTGTATCAAAAATCCGGATTTTTCGGTGCGAACTATCGTTGCTAGGCGTCTCCATCGAGTTTCCCGTCATCGTATCAGTCTTTCTAAACCTTGAGGCGATCGGAAATCGAAGGGATCGAAAACAGCCAACCACCGTCCAGCGACATAGTTTAACCAGTCTGAGCTATGACGCGAGACTGCTGACGAGGGTTCGGAGGCGTTGAAAATAGGGGACGAAAGCGGTGAGATCGCGACCAATTTGTCGCACGCTACTCGCGGAATCGCAAAAGAATTACGCGGCTTCTCGGACGTAGCCACCGTCGCCAAGACGGTGGAAGAAGCGCTTTAGACTATCGATTCTACAAGAATTTAGAAGCTTCCAGCGTCCACGCTCTTGGCGAGCGTGGCTACGAGCGCTAGCGATCAGCGAGAAGAGTCTGAATTACTCCGCTTTCTCGAAGGCGACTGCGATTTTGCTTCGTCACGATTTCCAAAATGCGCCGGAGGAACTTCAGAGTGAAGCTGGGGCAGCCCTTGAAGGAATTTTGAAGTATTAGGCAACCAATTCGAGCCAGATTCATACGCAGAGTCGATTCGATGAAAAATTTTCTCCAGTCCCTCTAACTCGTAGATTGTCCTCACGACGTCGACAACCGACCGAGACTCGAGTTTCTCGTAAAGCTTTTGTCGTCTCGCCTCGATCGTGCGCTGGCTGACCCCCAAACAATTTGCAATCTTCTTGT
>JANPLJ010000182.1:0-3454 GCA_031426475.1 Pirellulaceae bacterium
TCACCGAGTTCCTGAGGAGATGTATCAATATGCTCGTGATCCAGACGCTTTGATGAATTTGATCGGCAAAACAGAATTCCAGCCCCAGCAGATGAGTCTGACAAAGCAATTGGAAGAATGGATGATAAAGACAAAGGATCCTATGATCGAGGTCTTTCGAAACCGCCAGGATCCTGCCGCTCGCGAAGAGTTCATGAAATCCGTTCGCGGTGAGGCCGCCGAGCGCGGAAAATCCAAGAAAAACAAAGCGAAAGCGGAGCCAAAACGCAAAGATGAAAACAAACGTAATGCCGGGGGAATTCCTCCCAAGAAAGGCGATTACCTTGCACTTGAACTTCCGACAACGGTATCTGCCGGCAACCCAATCAACGTTCGAATTGTACACACATTGACTGAAGAACTTGGTCTACAGAAGCTACACGTCACTCTCAAGCAAGCTGATGGTACACGCATCGAACGCAAGATCATCGACATTCGTGGGAACGGAACCGCCGAAGTCCGTTTTGATGTTCCAAAGAGTAACAAAACCAAAGGTGTGATCGTTGCGGCGTTTGTCGGAGAAGATATTCAAACAGCGTTACAGCATTTGAATTCTGATCGGATACCGCTTCAATAAGAAACACGCATTGAGCGACTTACAAATCACCAATGGGGATAGGCACTGATTGAATGCGTTTAGGTGTTGGGAATTCGAGCACGAATTTGGTGCCGCGACCGACTTCGCTTTGAACGGCGATTCTACCGCCGTGGGCTTCGACAATTTTTCGAGCCGTTGGCAAACCGAGTCCTGAACCGCCGTGTTTGGTGGAATAGAATGGCTCGAACATTTTCATCGCTGTCGTATCATCCATGCCGGATCCGGTATCGATGAGATCGAGTGCAATGCCTCGAGGGATGGCATAGGTACGTACCATCAGTTGCCCGCCTTCGCTCATCGCTTCGATCGCATTCTTGACCAAATTGATTAATGCTGCTTGCATCGAATCGCTATGCAGCATGATGCTCGGCAAGTCAGGGTCGAGATACTTCACGACATCGATCCCTTGTTTATTCGTCTGTGCTTGGAAGAGTCGGAGCACGACAAGAACCTGATCATTGAGGCTGCCCGGTGACATATCGAGATCGCGGAGCCTTGCAAAGCGCAAGAAGTCTCGAAGGAGATTTTCCATCCTATCGCACTGTTCGCGGATCATGTCGACTTTGGCTCCAGCCCGCCGCTTGCCAGCCCATTCACTTTCGTCGAGTTCCTCGCTCAACAGGTCGACATTCATATGAATGACGGACAACGGATTCTTTATCTCGTGCGCCAACGAGCCAGCAAGCTCCGCCAATTCGTGATACTGCCGACGCATGTCGTCTTCTGCACTTGTGAAAGCTTCCGTCGTTTCAAGACTCATCGTCGTCCATCAATGTTAGGATTCGTCGGGAGGTAATTCATTCATGAAAGGAGACCTCTCGCTCCGCTCAATCTTCTGGGAACGAGTGACTATCGCATGCTTAAGCCGCTCGCTCTTGGTCTTCATTTCGCAACGGGTCGTTTTCCACAAGGGATGGTGTGGATGCAAACTCGCGTTCCGCTTGTCTTATACGTTCCGACGCACGTTTCAGGCGAGGAGGTGGGTCACGCCACCTCCGATGCAACCACCAATACTGTTCCGGGTAGCGTCGAATGGCTGTTTCCAGGCGATCGTTATACCATTGCGTAAGGCTTTGCACATTCTCCAGGTGCGGGCCTCCTACCAACGGGTCTGCCACACCGGTCACCACAAATTCGAACTGTAACGGACGTTTCAACCTTCGATTGTAGCACACAAGCATCGGTGCTTGATTGCTCAACGTAAACAGGGCAAGGGCTTTATGACATGAGGCGGGATGACCGAGGAATTTCACCCAACATCCTCGATTTCCCGCGTCTTGATCGGCGAGGAGCGCCAACAGTCCGCCATTTTCTAGCAGTCGTTGAATCTCATGAGCCGAACCGTCTTTGGACAGAAAATGCTGACCGCCGCGCGAACGAAACTTGGTAATGAAACGGTGGATATAGACATTGTCGAGCGGCCTAGCGAGAGTCGTCGAAGAAATTCCGAAAAGCCCGTTGATGTAGCCCGCCAGCTCGAAGTTTCCGAAATGACCTGTTACCACGATCTTTGCCTGAGGAGCGATGATGACTTCAAGGATGCGCTTACGATCGACGACTTGATAATGCTCGTACCAATTCGTTCGATGGATCTTTCGGGGGGCGTGTGCAATTTCGCACACCATCAGCAAAAGATGCTTCCACATTGCGTGGGTCGTCTGGTGCGATTGCAGGGGAGTCCAGTTAGGGAATACGCGTTCAAGATTTTCCCGAACGAGCTTGCTCCGCAAACCGACCCATCGGTGCAAAACAACGGCCAAGAGCTCGCAACAACGCTCGCAACGTTCGAGCGAGATCAGCTGGATTATGCAGATAACAACGCGGAGCAAACCATAAGCAACGAAGTCAATAAGCTTCGAAGCCAATTTTCGCATGTTCATGTTGCTCCATCAACATATAAGTGTAGGTCCGGCTTGCGGGCCTGGCGGACGCCCGAGTGCACACACAATTCGCTTGAAAATCGAAGAAGCGTCAGGCTGAACAGCTTGGGCTTACGTTTCGATTGTTTCTTCGGCGCGAATGATTGGGGCTTTGATCTCTTTGACTTCTTGCTTTTCTCGCCAAGCCTTCTTTTGTTGGTACGATTCAAGCTCGTTCTTGAGCTGTTCGAGCTGGTCATGATCTTCTTTCGCTCCCAGTTCAACAGCCCTCGACGACCATTTTACCGCTTCTTCGAAATCGCCATTTTCGGCGTAGCCGGCCGCCAGGGTACTCAGGATGTGGACTTCCTTGTATTCCGTTATCTCGCAAGCCTCTTTCCCAAGCGTGATCGACAGCGCGCCGTCTCGCAAACTATCTTCCGGCGATGTCGCCAAAATCCATGCTAGATTGTTAAGCAAGCCAGAGCGTTCTTCATTCTTGCTTTCCAAGTTTGCAAGAGCTTTCTTGTAGTCCGCCGCTGCCTCCTTCTGGTCTCCGACGCTTAGTTTCGCGTCGCCACGAATTCGATAGGCTCGCCAATTCTTACCATCCATCGCGATCAAATTATCCGCAACCTTTGTCGCCATGCTGGGCTGATCGTTTAATTGATAGAGCGTTGCCAGCTGCAAAAGCCATAGCGGATCGCGTGGATTGTTTCGAGCGAGCAGCGTCATGTCGGCAATCGCTTCGTCGTATCGCTTCTGACCGCTAGCGATCAAGGCTCGCAGCCGAATTCCCTCGGCTGCCGTCGGCTTAATATCCAGAGCGTTGTCCACATCACGACGGGCTTTCGTCAAATCCTCGGAATCGCTCCCTTGTTTAAGAGATTCGGCACGTTGAAGATAGGCTCGACTGCGTAAAAAGAGCGCTTCAATCGCATCCGGTTTTTGTTCGATG
>JANPLJ010000183.1:0-2145 GCA_031426475.1 Pirellulaceae bacterium
CGACTGGAGTCAGAGATCTTGCGAGACTCGATGCTCGCTGTCAGTGACACGCTCAACACTGTGCAGTTCGGGCCAGCGTTCAAACCACCGATCCCGCCGGAAGCCATGCAGGCTCGAAATACGAAGAGTCCGTATCCACTAGATGCGCGCGATGTGCCCGATACTCGACGACGAAGTGTGTACATGTTCCACAAACGCGTCGTGCAGCATCCGTTGATGCAGGTTTTTGATGGTCCGGATGCATCTGCTTGTTGCGGCCGGCGAGTCAACACAACCGTTGCGCCGCAGGCACTGGCACTGTTGAATGATCCGTTCGTGCGAGATCGTGCAGCGGATTTCGCAAAACGAATTATGGCGGATAGCGGTCCCGATCGCACGGACCAAGTCACGCATGGTTTTCGACTGGCTCTGGCCCGATCGCCCAGCGAGTCAGAGTTGCGTGATTCGCTGGAGTTTCTTGAAAGCCAGATCAACAAGCGAGCTTCTCGTCAGAACTCGTTATCTACGGACGATATTTATCTTCAGGCGCTCACCGATTTCTGCCAGGGGCTGTTCAGTTTGAACGAGTTTATTTATGTGGATTAACCGATCATGACAAGACATCGATCCGAACATTGCGGTCGATATGAGCGACCACGCTCTCGACGGGATTTCCTGGCAAGCTCCGGCGGCGGTATGGGGCTATTAGCATTGGCCGATCTTTTACAGGCCGACCAGCCAGCCACCATGGCCGTACCCGACAGCGATGATCCGCTCGCACCGAAGCCACCGCACTATTCGCCGAAGATTAAATCGGTCATCTGGTTATTCATGGAAGGAGCCCCGAGCGCGGTCGACTTGTTCGATCCTAAACCAGAGCTCGACAAACGCGACGGCCTGCGGATCGAAATCGATGTCTTCAACGGCGATCCGGGGCCACTGATGAAATCGCCGTTCAAATTCAAACAATACGGCGAGAGTGGTGCCTGGGTCTGTGACAAGTATTCCAACATCGCCAAGCACGTCGATGACATCGCGTTCGTCAAGTCGTGCTTCACCGAATCGAACGATCATGTGCCTGCTCTGTATCAGATGAACACAGGCGTTCCTCGCGTCGGTCTGCCGACGGCCGGCGCTTGGGTCACCTATGGCCTAGGAAGCGAGAACCGCAATCTGCCTGGCTTCGTTGTGATTGGCAACACGAAGGGAATCAAGGGCGGTCCAGTCCACTGGAGTTCGGGCTTTCTCCCATCGTCGTACCAGGGAACATTGTTCCGTTCTCAAGGGAGTCCGATTCTCAACCTCGACCGACCACAGGACATTGAGCAACAGGATCAACGGGCGATGCTCGATTTGATTGCGAACTTGAACCGCGGACATCTGGCGACACACTCAGGCGAGCCTGACCTAACGGCCCGCATCGAGAGCTTCGAACTGGCCTACCGCATGCAGTCGGACGCGATCGATCTAGCCGACTTTTCCAACGAAACGGCCGAAACGCAGCGGCTATACGGATTGGAACGCGAGTCATCTCGCACGTTCGGTCGCAAATGCCTTCTGGCACGTCGGCTTGTCGAACGAGGTGTCCGGTTCGTGCAGGTCTACAGCGACGGTGAATGGGATGCGCACAGCGACCTCAACGCGAATCACACCGGCCACTGTGCCGCGACGGACGTTCCGATCCATGCTTTGCTAACCGATCTCAAACGATCCGGCCTGATCGACTCGACGCTCGTGATCTGGGGTGGCGAGTTTGGACGCATGCCTGTGTCGCAGGGTAATGGTGGACGCGACCACAATCCAAAGGGCTTTCTGGTTTGGATGGCAGGCGGAGGTATCAAAGGAGGCGTGAGCTTTGGCGAAACCGACGAGATCGGCTATCGAGCCGCCGTCGATCCGGTTACTGTTCACGATCTGCATGCTACCATGCTTCATCTCCTGGGCCTCGACCACAAGCGGTTGACCTATCTCCACAACGGCCGCCGCTATCGCCTGACCGATGTCGCGGGGAACGTTCTGACTAGCATACTGACATAAGCATCGCGAAACGTTTCGCGAACTCGCTCCTCTTCTGTTGCATCAATGGTTAAGGTTCTGATGATCGACAAGCTCACTTGCCATCGCAACATTGTGAAGCGATTCCAACTCGCTCGCCCCTCACCCCCC
>JANPLJ010000184.1:0-4483 GCA_031426475.1 Pirellulaceae bacterium
ACGCGCTCCTTTGGTGAATACATTTGGATCCCCCGAGCGATCCTTGTCGATACAGACATTATTCGAGTCTTCGATCCAATGATGCACGAAGCCGTCGATCCCGAAGCCAGCGAAGGGCTTCTCGATAGCAGCCATATCGACCGACGATGGGTTCGTATCAAACGTCCAACGATTGTCGCAGGTGGCGAGTTGACGATGTCGATGCTGGAAGTCGCGCACAACTCAGAATCGAACACGAATGATTCGCCGTTGCAGATCAAGAGCAACTGCGGAGTGTTGCTGATCGATGACTTCGGACGCCAACGAATGACCGTCGACGAGCTCCTAAACCGCTGGATCGTGCCGCTTGAAAAACGCTATGACTATCTGTCGCTGCTCAGTGGCAAGAAAATTCAAGTCCCCTTCGACCAACTGGTCATTTTTAGTACCAATCTCGAACCGAAAAATCTCGTCGACGATGCGTTTTTGCGTCGAATTCCCTACAAAATCGAGGTTCAAAATCCGACCGAAGAAGCGTTTCGAAAACTTTTCGAAATCATGTGCCGGGTAATCAAAATCCCGTATCGAGCCGACATGGTCGAGTATTTGATTCAGAAACACTACAAGCCGATGGGGCGGCCTTTTCGCAATTGCCATCCTCGAGATCTACTTTTGCAGGTCCGCTCGCTCTGTTTCTACAACGGCGTCACGATGGAGCTGAAGCCCGAGTATCTCGACTTCGCTGTTGAGAATTACTTCTCGATTATGTAGCGGGATTTGAGATTTGAGATTTGAGATTTCCGTTGAGAATTATTCCTCGATTATGTAGCGGCTCGCTGTTGACTGGAAATGGTGAACACCAACAAGCCGAGCCATACCAAGGAGAATCCGATCCAACGATCTCCATTCACGGGCTCTCCCAACGCTAGCCAACCGACAATGAACTGAATCGACGGCGCGATGTATTGCAACAGTCCCAGTTGAGATAGCGGAATCCGTTGGGCACCAAACGCGAACAGCAAGAGTGGAAGGGTCGTAACGGGGCCCGAGCTCATCATCCAAAGATCCGTTTGACGTTCGCTCCCGAACGCTCCACGCCCTGCCGCCGCTTCAGACCAAAGATATAGCATGGCGGGCACCAAAAGGATACTCGTTTCTAGCCATAGCCCTGGAACTGCAGCCAACGGCGCTTGTTTCTTGACGATTCCATAAATGGCGAATGAACTCGCCAGAGTCAAAGCTAGGTAGGGGATGTAGCCCAATCGAATCGCGATGAACGCAACGCCCGATGCAGCCAGTCCGACCGCCAGCCACTGAAGAGGTCGCAGCCGTTCCCTCAGAATGCACACACCCAATGCGACGCTCATCAAAGGCGTGATAAAATAACCGAGGGAGCTTTCGATTACTGCATCCGCCTGGATCGACCAAACGAAGACAAACCAGTTGGTTGCGATCAGTACCGCCGCCAGGACGCTCCACAACAGCTTTTCCGGATTTTTGCGAAACATCTGGACTTGCAGATTCGCTTGACCACGCAGCAACAGAACGCCGACCGTCAAGGCAACAAACGACCAGACGATTCGGTGGCAAATAAGTTCGAAGGGGGCAACATCCCGCAACAGCTGCCAGTAGAAAGGAAACAAGCCCCAAAGAACATATGCAGCGATTGCTGAGAGCTGACCGATATTCACGGAGCTGGCCTTACGACACGACGACGATTCAGAGATTTAGCCGAAAGTATGACTATATTTGGTCAAACTCGATAGCCGGAACGATCGATTGAAATCGAATACTTTCTGAATCCACGATCCCCTCGACTGCCGCTTGTTCAAGCGTCGCTACATGGCTAACTTCGCAAGATTTAAGCAATACGCAGCGCTCTGCACGGATCTGACTTGCTAGCAGCAGAGCCAAGCTATCCGACGTTGTATTCCAACCAAGTTCCAGCATCGGTTCGGTCGCCGATGAGCTGTCGATTTCTTGACTGTAGTAGGATGCAATGCGTACCCAAAACGCTCGACGGTTGTTTCCGTCGTATCGGCTTCCAAGGGCTGCATGAAGTTGCTTTGGAGATACGATCCGTCCGAAATCTGGGAGCAATTCGGCAGCGATTTCATATGTCGCGTCGAGCGCTCGAATGCAACGCCAGTGCATTTCCGATGGGCACAATCGATGACGATCATCGAGATCGCGGAGGGCATCTATCAATTGTCCGCCGCCGACGACGATGAAATAGTCGCCTATCGGCTGTCGGTTCAGCCAGCTCGTAAATCGATCTACCCACCCCGACGAATGCAGGAGGCTTCCTCCCAATTTGACGACCGTACGGTTTCGGTCAGCCATCAGGGAAATGCTCCGACGCGAGGACCGCTACAGCATGTGCGGGTGCACAGCGCGACAAGTGAGGGCCGAGCTGGTCGGAAAGTCGCGTTCGCTTGATGTTCCAACCAAGATATTCAATGGCATCGTCGATAAGGAAGTCACCATGTCCGCTGAAAAGGATGCGTTCACAGTTCGCTCGCTTGAATTGAGTGGCGACGCTCAACATGGCCTTCGAGATCTTCTTGGCTTGGGCATCGTAAATGCTTTCGGCAATAGATTCGATGTCTTGTTGTCCAAGCGTGTTACCGTCTTCACCGACTGTTCTGGCAAGACGATAAGCTGCGCGGGCTCGTGTCTTGGCCTGGCCATCCGACGTGTCGCAATCGTCAATATCTTCGTCGACGTTTCCAAGCACCAAGTTTACATCGCCTGACGTCGCAAAGGACTCGTTGATCACAGGACAAGTCTGCCCGTGGACGACCACTTCCTGCACCAAGCCGACGATGGAAGATCGTTCCACGCCTGTATACACCAATTCGCCGGAAACAAGGCGATCGCGGTCCGACTTCGATGTGGACAGTACGCGACCCTTCTGAATCGCGATGATATCGGTCGTGGTTGATCCAACATCGACCAAAAGTGTCGGATCGTCTTCGGTCCAACGTACCGTGTAGGAAGCTAACGCTTTCCAGTTCGATGCCGCAACTTGCCATGGCTCCCGAGCTGCTTGCGGGACACTCATCCATTGGCCTTCGACCGTATAAACCCGAATACAGGGTGAAGGAATGATCCGAGTTACCTGCTCCAAGATGCGGCACACTCCTTCCTCTCGAGTTGCAAAACAATCTGCCATTTCGCCAGTCATCGTCAAGGCAACCGATTGGAAATCGATGGAGTGTTCAAGAAGTCGGGACAGCTCACACGCCAGACGATCGGGATGCTTCCACATGGCGAATCGAGCCTGTTTCGCAAAATGGTGCGCGTCGGCGAGCTTCAAATTCGCTCCGCCGATATCGATTCCGATCCATTTCGTCATGGCTTCGTCGCAGCGATCCAAAGATCAAGCACCTGTTTGAACGAACTTACCGAGAGCGTCGAGCACTTGAAGGATATCTGCTTGCGAAACGTCTTGCCACTGCGTTGCGCGATGACGAACAATCGCGAGCTTGAATTGTTCCATCGCTTCGGCAACGTCGACCGGCAATTGTGGCAGTGAAGCGAAAGGCGAAGTACGGTCCTCGACGCTTTCTTCGGCATCAAAGTCTTCGTAAGCATTATCGCCTGCCTCGGCTGCATCACCAGTAGACTCACCTTCTCCAAAATCAGGCCCTTCGGGGAGCGGGCCCGTCGTTCCGATGCGATCCTGTAGCTCGCGGTCCGTTTCGGTGGCATCTTCGACTTCGGAAAGCGGCGCAAAATCTTCATCTGCTTCTGCCGCAACGATTTCTGATTCATCGGGCTGCTGTTCGGGATCCTGCCCCATTGCTTCCCAACGTGTGCGCCGCATTTGTGAAACGCTCCAACGACTCTGCGATGCACCTTCCAACCAAAGTTCGGCATCGCTCCAATCGAGGGCCGACAGAAAATGCGTCCAGAATAAGCCCTCGTAGGTTGTGTAACTATCTTTGAACCGTTCGAAGACTCGCCGTAGTCGACCGACATGCTGCGGCGAAACTCCCTCGACCGATCGAGCCCATGCCTCGTCACTGTATGCACTGGCACTCAATCCAGATTCAATCGACTGAGTTCGCCACTCGATAATAATGCGACCTTTTTCCCAGTTTGTTTGACTGACGAGATGATTCCACTTTTTTACGTACGGCGCAACCAATTCCGACGTCAGTTCGTTGGGGATAAGTTGTTCATGATCGGCCTGAAGCGATTCGGACTCACCCATGACGTTCACGTCAAAGGGGATGTCGTCCGTTTCGGAAACTTCGGATACGGAAGACTCAGAGTGTTTTGAACTGGAAAGATCAGCTGGACGAGACGAAGAATGGATCATAGAGGCCTTTGATTTGCGATGATTGTGCTTCAATCGGACCGGCGATTGCGTTGAGAACTACGTTCTGTCGAATGGCCCGGCCATCCTGAATGCCGCTGAACAGCGCTGCCTGCGCCGCCGCAGTCGTGCCACCGGCATCGGTGATGAACTGCGCCCGGTAGGAGCCGGACTGGCTCA
>JANPLJ010000185.1:0-1445 GCA_031426475.1 Pirellulaceae bacterium
TCCTTATTTTTCTTATCGGCGCTATCTCCGGCGCTTTATGACATCGGCTACGAGTTGGCCCCCCCATTTCATTCTGCAATCTCAAGTCTCACGTGGTGTTCACGCGTGTAGTCAAAACTTGAGTGAATCTATCTTGAATGCATCATTCCTCACATCAGCTACAGCTCTCTTGGCTTCCCTAAAGCACGTGCTTTTACCAGCTGTTTTTAACCTCATCTTCTAGCTCTACAGGCTATCTTTCGAACGGGCCTCGAAGACCTTTTCCAATCCCACTGGTCGCAGAATCCGTACAAACGTCGCCTTTGTTACAAGATGAATTCCCCGTTGTCTAAACCAATATCCTCTGACGAGTCGTCGCCTGAAAACAAGTCAGGTAGTCGCGGGTCGCCTATCGGGTGGCGGTGGTTTCGGAAATGGTTCGAGCGCAAGATCACGTCAACCAGCGCAGTCAAGAAGCATAAGCTCGACGCGATTGTCCTTGAAGACCGGATTCTCTACAGCGCATCGCCGTTCCTTGCGCTAGGCGACCACGGCGGCCAGCCCGATCCTCAGGTGATCGACCAGCTCGATGAACTATTGGCGGCTGCCTGGGCAGACCCCGCTCCGGTGGGCGATTCTTCGATTACACCAACCGTTTCAACCGAGCCGGCGGCGTCGTTCAAAAAACTCTGTGAGTTGACAATCGATCTTCCCGGTTCATCGAGCGCGTCCCAGTCCAACGGAGGTAACAGCGCTGTTGATGACGCGGGGAACGATGACGAGCGACGATCACTGGCTTTATCAGAGGGAACATCGCTCCAATCGCTCGCATCCGATGCATTGGTCGAATCTGAGATTGAAACGGCCATCCCGATTGCGTTGTCCTCAGATTTCAGATCGTCGGCCAGCGCCGACAATACCCTTATTCCCCTCGCCACGTTCGTCGAGAGAGAATCGCTAGATCTCACCGAAATCCTTGCTCCCTTCGCTCAGTCCTTGGAGAGTGAATCGCAGGTTGCCAATGATACCTTGGCTCCCCTCGCCCCGTCTTCGGGGAGAGGGGCTGGGGGTGAGGGGCAGTCAGATGGAAACGCATACAACGACGACTTCCCCTCGTCCCTCAATTATCAACCCTCAAGCCTTGTTCAACGCCATGAACTGATCATCCTCCAAGAAGGCCTCTACGATCTCGATCGAATGATCGCCGACATCACGAGCCAACGGACGGAAGGACGAAGCTTCGATATCCTAGTGCTGAACCGTCTCGAACATGGCTTCGACCAACTCGACGCATTGCTTGCCGAGTATCACGATCTCGACGCGATCCATATCGTCTCGCACGGCACGGACGGGATGATCCAACTGGGTGGTTCTTGGCTCACCGCGGGCAACGTCCAAGACCACATTGCCGACTTACAGCGATGGGGCATGGCCCTTGATGATGCCGGCGACATTCTGATCTACGG
>JANPLJ010000186.1:0-7598 GCA_031426475.1 Pirellulaceae bacterium
ATGATCGCTTTGCCATTCCCAGACTCGAACGACACCATCGCGACCTCCACATGCAAGTTGTCGCCCATCGCTCGAAAAGGCCAGCGCTCGTTGGTCGCGACAACTGCAATGGAGGGTTTTCAGAAGGTTGCCATCGCGAAGCGAATAAATCCAAATTTGAGGACCAAAGCCAGCGCACGCGACGAACTGGTTGGATTTGTCCGTAGCGAGAGCCATCAATGCAACGTCACCCTGGTGGACTATCTTGGAGGTCCATTGTTCGGATGCAGACCACAGCCTCAACGTGCAATCCTTGCTGCACGACAGAATCGACCGATTTTCTTCCACGATCGCGACCGCTTGAACCCAATCCGTATGACCTTGAAGAGTATGAAGCGTTCTGCCGTCGGCGAGCTGAACGATTCGCAATGCATGGTCGTCGCCGGCGGCAATCAACCACTTGTTATCTTGAGAGCAGCCTAGGGCTGTCACTACCGGCGGATATTTGGCTGTCGAATCCAACGGGGCAAGGCGTATCAAAAGCTGACCGTCGGTTGACTCCGAAACGAAAGCTTTCGCGGCTTCCGTAGCGTTTTGTGCTAGCAAATCACCCGTCATGAACGGCTGAGCAACGGCGCAGGCGATCGCGATCTGTTTGATCCACGAATTTTTTTGTTGGTCCATGCCAGTCTGTCTCGCGATGGAATAGGTTTCATTCAGAAAAGTCCGCTGCCGTATCTTTTGGTATCGACCTGCGAGCTAAGACAATTTCAACCTATTCGGGTGCAAGCTGGCAAAATGGACAGATAATTCCGCCAGCATCTAGATTGCTGGCTAGGGTGTTGGCGAACCCTGGGCGTTTTGGCGGGATTGAAAATATGGCCAAGCTATTTCTTGAAAATGTCGGGGTTAATTCTCACAACACCAAGATCATTCATTCCCGATTGCAGCGTCCATTGCACAAGGCCCTTTGGCCACAAGGTTGGCTTTTCTTGAAACGTGACTCGGTCGATCGATTTTTCCATGCTTTCGTGCCAGACTTTGAAATGGATAGGCTTCCCGACCGGTAGCTTTTCGATTCGGAGAACTCCCTGATGATTGCTGATGCCGGTGTAAGGGTGGTCGAAAACCAAAACATAAGCCCGCATCCATGGATGAATATTGCAATGGATCGGAGAAGGTGCTCTCTCGCTTTCGGAAAATTCCAATTCCACGGTGTGGCCGGGCGGATGCATGCGAGTTTCAGCGTCGTTCGCAAAGAAATTAAAATTGGGATTATGGCCATACACGTCGGAATTCATCAATCTTAGTTTTTGTCCCGCACGAGAAATGAAAACATGAGGCTCGAATACGCAGTCGCGAGCATCCATCACACTTGGCTCTTCAGGCGGTCGGCGAAGTTCGGGAGGGATATCCGTTGCTAGGACGCTTGGGTTCTTTGGGTCAAGATACATAACGACGTTTTGGATCCCCCTCGTATCGGGATCGACGATCAACTCCTCCGAAAATGGCATAAGGCTCGCCGGAATACAATTCTCTCCTTCCAGGGGCGCGATGCGTTTGCGAACAGGGGCGTCAGGGGCATCATAGACAAACGTAATTTGGAGGTCCGCCCAATCCGAATCCGCTGCTTTTAATGTCGAAGATACGGAGACCAGGACAAATGCCACGTGACCAACGCAAAACGCAAAAACCTGAACACAAGAACGTCTGCGTTGGTCAGTTTTTCTCAATACAAACGTTCTGAAAAGCAGTGAGATCATTGCCGGGGATATGTTTCAAGCCTCAAACTTCGAACTGGTGATCGGGCTCGCCGAACGTAAATTCAGTGTAACGCGAATCCAATTGTAGCTGACCTGTCGTTATCGGACCGAGAAAAGGTCCATCGTAAAAACTTGGAATCCGCGAGTTGCCTCAAAAAAGCAGCATTTTGAGGCGAAACGATCGCCTTTCGCTTGGATCCCTGGTTAACGTTGCGGATTAGGAATAACCCGGCTGAATGGAATATGACATCTGTGCGTAGCTCAAACGTCGAAGAATGTCCGAAATAGCCGGGGTCCTTTTTGGCAAAGTGTTGCTAAAATAGCGGCATGAAGGAAACCATCGCAGCCACCCCGAAACCGTCCGCTTCCAGCAGCTCACGCTCCAGTCTGGCATACCAGAAGTGTATCAATCCAGCCTGCGGCACTACGTACGACGTTCAAGAGACCCTCACTAAATGCCGCAAGTGCGGCGATTTGCTGGATGTAGAGTATGAATGGGATCGCGTCCAAGTCCCCAAAAAACTCTCGGATTTCGAGCAGATGTGGACACGGCGGCACGAACCGCTTCGCTTTAGTGGGGTCTGGCGATTCCACGAATTGTTGCAGTACGCGCCGGCCGACAAGGTCGTCACGGTAGGCGAAGGCCAAACACTTCTGCAAAAAGCTGATTTCATTTCCCGTTACGTCGGCGTCAAACCTGGAAATCTATTCCTTCAGTACGAAGGGATGAATCCTTCGGGTTCGTTCAAAGACAACGGCATGTGCGCTGCGTTTACCCACGCAATGATGGTTGGAGCAAAACGGGCTGCCTGTGCTTCAACGGGAAACACCAGCGCGTCGTTGGCAATGTACTGTGCCGTTACTCACTTAATGAAGGCAGTGATCTTTATTGGTACCGGCAAGATCTCGTACGGAAAATTATCGCAAGCTTTAGATTATGGTGCTTTGACCGTTCAGATCGCAGGCGACTTCGATGATGCTATGGCTCGCGTCCAAGAAATCTCACGTGAACTTGGGATATACCTTGTCAACAGCGTCAATCCGTTTCGACTGGAAGGTCAAAAGACCGTCATGTTCCGAGTCCTGGAAGCCTTGCGATGGGAGTCACCTGACTGGATCGTGGTCCCGGGTGGGAATCTTGGAAATAGTAGTGCGTTTGGAAAAGCGTTTATCGAACTCCATAAGTTGGGCTTGATCAAGCGCATTCCGCGATTGGCAGTAATCAATGCAGCAGGCGCCGATACGCTCGACGTTTTGTACAATCATCGCGATTTGCGATGGGATGCCGGACTATCGAAGATGGAAATCGCATGCCACTACTACGACGAACTAGACGCGCGTCATGCCAAAGCCGACACGATTGCAAGCGCGATTGAGATCAATCGACCCGTGAATTTGAAGAAATGCCTTCGTGCCCTCGATTTTTGTGACGGCGTTGTTCGCAAAGTTGACGACCAAGAAATTTTGGATGCGAAAGCACAAGTTGGGGCGGGAGGGATCGGCTGCGAACCAGCCAGTGCCGCAAGCGTTGCCGGAGCCCGATTGCTTCGACAAGAAGGCATCATCAGCCCCGACGAGCGTGTCGTCTGTATCTTAACGGGCCATCAGCTGAAAGACCCCACCGCCACGGTCGCCTACCATACGACTGACCAGGATAAATTCAACGAGGTTCTCGGAAGCCGCGGTGTCTCCAGAGCGTCGTTTGCTAATCGAGCGATCGCTGTTCCGAATGAATTGGACGCGATTGTGAAAGCGATTCAGCTGTACAGTTAGTTGGCTTTGCCACTTGGAACTCTTCGCCCCACTGATTACTCTCGTAATTACCTACATGGGTATCAGCCACCCCATTTTTTATCCTGCCGTTCCATTGAGATGATTCATCATGCGATTTCAAACCAGATCCTTTGTTCGCTTGTTCGCCATTGTGCCTTTACTCGGGTTGGCGGCCGTTGCTCAAGAAGAAAAACCTAAACCCGTCGAAGCTTCCGCGAAACAAGTGGTAGAGGTCAAGGTCGAGGCTGAGCCTGCATCGAAAAAGGATGTCAACAAAGAAGCTCCCAACAAGAAGCAAGAAAAAACCGAGGCGGCGTCTGGTCCGAGCGATTCAGGTGAAGCGAAAGAGAAAAAACGCGATACGAAACCGGCTCCCAAACCGGCCAAGCCTGAGCCACCGGAAAGGAAACCATTACCCAATATCGGTTCGCTCAAGCATCAGCAGATACCAGGCCAACCATGGCGAGTTCATGATCTAAAGCGTCCTCGCCCCAAGGCGGTAGCACCTGGCGTGATCGATACGGCGCCTCCCGCCGATGCGGTTGTTCTTTTCAACGGAGAAAACCTCGATCAATGGTACCACATAGGATCCGAAGAAGAGATCTACGAAGCCCAGTGGAAAGTCCAAGATGGTTACTTCGAAGTCGAGCCGCGTACTGGCTCGCTCATTACGCTCGATAGCTTCGGTTCATGTCAAATGCACATCGAATGGATGGTTCCCAAAGGAACGCAAGGAACCAGTCAAGGTCGAGGAAACAGCGGTATCAAGTTTATGGAACGGTATGAAGTTCAAGTATTAGATTCATTCAACAATCGCACGTATGCCGACGGCCAGGCGGCCTCGATCTACGGCCAATACCCACCGTTGGTGAATGCTTCGCGCCCCCAAGGTGAATGGCAGGCTTACGATATCATTTTTGAAGCACCCGTGTATGAAGCTGGCAAGATGAAGCGACAGCCAGTTGTGACCGTGTTCCACAACGGCATCTTGGTTCAACATCATCGTGAGCTAGTCGGGCCAACAGGACTGAGAGGAAGTGGTGCGGAGGAAGTCCCACCAGCAGCCCCGATCACGCTGCAAGACCACGGCAATCCCATTCGCTTTCGCAACGTTTGGGTTCGAGAACTGAGGTAGCCGGATTCGTAAGAATCTAGATGAAGTTCGAGAAAACAACGTCCACAATCGTCATGCTGTCGCGACCGGAGCCATCGACACTCGCCCTGAAACAGCATGGCGACGATGTAGAACCAATGTTTTCGACGAGCCGTCGACGAAGCTGACCGTTTCAGAGAGCAGCCCCGACTTCGTTTGCGGTGCTGATGCCGGTAACCGATACTCGACGCGGTTCCACCAACGATGGCGGATCAATATCCAGCCTTCGCTAGGCGTTCCTTTGAGCCGTAACTTCGTAAACGACGGAATTCCATTCCATCGTTCGGCTAAAAACACCGCCTCACCATCGGAATTTTCGGCAAACAACCAAAACAGCCACCCCTTGAGCAAGGGACCAGCCAACAAATCCAGGTAGTAGACAATCCGTCGTTGAGTCCACCAATAGACACTCGCACAGATCGCAAGCAACGTTAAGTTCAAGACGGTTGCCACCAGCGGGCTCCAGCAGTACAAACTCATCAAACCAACGCATAGAGCCTTGTTGGCGACTTCGACGAATGCGTCGACGAGCGGAATCGGCGTCAGCCAAATGAGGAACTCGCAGAAAAGCTTGACTCCGTTGATGATAAGAATGTTGATCGCGGAAGCGATGGCTACTAAGAAATCGATCGGGATCGTTGCGATTCCCGCGGAAAGATAAATCGGTGCGGCCGCCGTAACGGCGTCGGTACCTTCGCCACTGCTTCCGAACATCCTCATCGCGATGACGATGATGACCACCGAATAGGCTTCAAGTTTTTCAGCGGCCAACGCTAGCGGTTTACTAACCTTGGACAACCTCGGCAGGCTTGTGATCAACGTCAAACCGATCATCGACCAGAAAAGTGCCGGATTATTCAAAGGGCTCGAATCACCAAAGATCGCACTTCGCTGCTGCAGCCATTCTGGGCCATACGTTGCGATCCCAGACAGACAAGCTAATCCGAAAAACGGAGACAATGCGATCGGAGCCATCGGTCCTAGCCACTCGACGGCCGTGATTTGCTTCGCGATCTCTTTGCTAGACTCCATTAGTTGTTTGTCCCTAGCCGTCGGAGTCGGTAGTAAGTCGGTCGTTGCTTGTGATGCTACGACCGAAGCCGTCGAGACGGACAAGAAAACCAAGCCAACAAGAATCCTGAAACTCATTAAGCGACTCATGGGAGAAATCGAAGCCATTCTATGATTTACCAATCTATTCGATGAACGCGATCACTTCTTGGAAAAACCCCATCCACGATCGTAGTCTCCAGGCCAAACGCGAATCCAAGGCGTAGCGGCGACGGCCGACTTGGTTTCCAAAGCCAACTGACAGTTGACGATTGCGAAGCTTATATTATGCACTCAACCCTCAATCGGATAACGCTGCTTTCGACAACTACGCTGCGTTGCATTCCACATAACTAGCGAAATGATCGATGATTTTCTCCGTCTCGATGGCACTCTTGTTTGTATGCCTTGCAATCCTTGCGTCGTGGAATCGCTCGACGCGAACCTATGCCTTTGCCGTTTGGGTCTTAGCCTTTGTCGGCGTCGCTTATTTCCTGCCCGACCTCTTTCTCGAATGGGGCGGTTTCGCGTGTAGCGATTTCGTGTCGCCATTGATTCAAGTGGCCATGTTCGGAATGGGCGCAACCTTGACGGTGCACGATTTTAGCAGAGTCTTGAAGATGCCCAAAGCTGTGGCAGTCGGAATGCTTCTTCAGTTTAGCGTTATGCCGCTGACCGGTTGGTTGCTTGCAACCACTTTTCGGTTGCCGACGGAAGTCGCGGCTGGGGTTATCCTGATTGGTGCCTGCCCGGGCGGTGTTACATCGAACGTGATCACTTACTTAGCAAAAGGCAATGTTGCATTGTCGGTCACGATGACTGCGTTTTCCACTTTACTGGCGCCCATCATGACTCCGTTGATGATGAGCCTACTCGCTGGACGAATGATCGAGGTTCCGTTCGTCCCAATGATGCTTCAAATCGTTTGGATCGTCTTTCTTCCAATCGCGGTTGGGTTGGTAGTAAACTCGATACTCTCCAAGCTAAAATCGAATCCCGAGACGACCGAGCGTCTGCTGTCTTTTGTTGCGATGATCGCGATTTGTATTATCTGCGCTATCATCGTGGCAAAAGCCCACGATGCGCTCAATATTGTTGGCCCGACTCTCTTTTGCGTTGTCGCGATACACAATCTATGCGGCTATCTGCTTGGATATTGGGGGAGCCGTCTAAGTGGGCTCGATGAATCGACTTGCCGAACCGTGGCCATCGAAGTCGGTCTGCAGAATGGTGGTCTGGGCGCAACGCTCGCAACGACGGTCCTCAAGAGTTCGCAGGCCGCGCTGGCATCAGCCGTGTTTGCGCCATGGATGAGTGTTACTGGGTCCATCTTGGCGGCTTGGTGGCGAGAACGGCCGATTGATGAGCCTGCCAACCGACGCAACGGCTGAACCACAGGGTGGTCCCACGACGCCGCTTGCTGAATCCATGAGAATCACCGAATTCCGAGCGAATTTTCAATATCGCGAGCTCGTGAATCGAAACCTGCCCGGCGTGGCGTTCCACCGAGTTTTGACTTGAGCATTACGCTTTCTCGTCGTTCGATTTTGTCGGTTTGAGCCGTATCGGATGGTACGCCTTGGGGCGTCAAGCAACCGCTGAATATGGTCGAAAAAGCGATCAAAATCGCGGCTCGAAAACGTGAATGGAATTGCATTTTGGGGTACAGGTCCCTGGAAATGGAGGGAAATCAAAGCCTCAATCACCTCGGATCTTCGCTTCTCAACACCTGTACGTCTATATCGTTTTTCACCCCATATCGGGCCCTTATGAGCCTCAACAAGTAGGCTTTCGCTAAAAACCTTGGTTTTTGTTGGCTTTTTTGAGCAATTTGGGGCTGAGCCCGGTTGCAATTTACCTACGAAGCCGTTTAATCTTGC
>JANPLJ010000187.1:0-2615 GCA_031426475.1 Pirellulaceae bacterium
GTTTCAATGAACGGAGATTGCGTTCAGAGGCTTTTTGACAACTGCCGAAAACTGCCGCAAACACAAGTGACGTTGTTGGGCGTTCAAAGCAAAAGGTGGCTGGTGTTTGTCGGCTTTAAGGGATATACATGACCGTTATGACTGATCGCAGCTGGCCGCTACCAAAGTATCCGTGGGTCATGCAGATGACCTGGTCGGAATTGCTTTTCGCGCATTGGCGGGTTGATCCGAAGTTGGTTACTCCGTTGCTTCCGCCAAATTTGACGCTAGACACTCAAGACGGAAGTGCCTGGATCGGAGTTGTGCCATTCTTGATGTCAAATATCGCCCCCAGATGTTGTCCGCCAATCCCAAGACTAAGTCGCTTTCTGGAATTAAACGTTCGCACCTACGTGGTTGATGATGGCAAACCCGGCGTGTGGTTCTTTTCCCTCGATGCTGAAAACCCGGTTGCCGTGCGTGTGGCCAGAACGACGTACAATCTGCCGTACATGGATGCGACTATGAACATGACGAAGGATGATTCGGCGACGATCGCTTACCTTAGCGATAGAACACATCGAGGGGAACCGCCTGCAACTTTCGATGCGAGCTACCATCCGTATGGCGACTCCTTTTACGCTCAACCGGGAACGCTAGAGCATTGGCTGACCGCACGCTATTGCCTATACAGCGCCAATCGCATGAATGTTTTGTACCGAGGTGAGATCGACCATACTCCGTGGACGCTTTCAAAAGCAAAATGGAATGTAAGACAGAATTCGATGGGTAGACCGTTCGGCTTTGATTTGACAAGCGAACCCCATTTGCTATTCGCGCAACCGCTCACAGTTCGCGCTTGGGCAGCCGCTAGAGTTCCACAACGTGTGACGTCGAGTGATTTTTGACTATTCCTGTTTTGCCTTTAGAGCCGATCGCAATTGTTTCCACACCTTACGTCCACTTTCAGGGTCGAGCCGGACAAGCTGCTCTATCCCAGGCTTTTGTATTTGCAGAGTGAAGTGAGAGAGCTTCATTGGGTCAGACCGGTCTGCCCCCTGGAGTTGCCTCTCTTCTATGCCAAATCGGATCGCTGATCGCGATATCTTAATCGATTCGCCTCGTCGTCACCAATAAAGGTTTCTGTCACAGGATCGATCTTGAGTGGTCTTTGAAGTATCCAGGCCAAGGCTGCAGCGTGACAAGCAATATGAGACCGACGCATGACCGTTGAGTTGGCTACCGTCGTTTTTCGGCTCTTCACGCAATCAAAGAAATCTCTCAAGTGATTGACGACATCAAATCCGCGTGGTCGTTGACCTTCGCTACTGACTAGGGTAGCGCCGTCTCCTAGTGCGAGATGGATTTCGCCACCGTCCCCCGTTTCCAGCCAAGCTTTTTCGCCGATGAATCGAACTGGACAGGTACCATTGGATTTGATCCATCCAGGACGTTCTCCAAAAGGATCCTTGAGAAATTCAACTTCCAGATCTACTCCATTAGCGTACCGACATTCTATCGCTCTCTCTTTGGGAGCATATTCGATCGGCATTGAGTTGTCCGAAAGGTTTGCCCATTGGCAAATGTCGATCGTATGGGCTCCCCAGTCCAACAGTCTGGCTCCCGAATCAAAATCCCATTGGCCCCGCCAATTGCCGGCTACGTACTGTTGGTTGTAGGGTCGCCATGGCGCAGGTCCCAACCACATATTCCAGTCTACAACATTGCGATCCGGGGTCGGTTCGAAAGGTAACCATTTGTTGTCGACGCTAGGTGTGTAGACAGAAGCGACCATCTTTTTTAGCTTACCAAGCTTTCCATCGTGCACCATCTGCACTGCTTTTCGAAAATTGGTAACTGTCCGCCGCTGGGTTCCGGCCTGAAATACCCGTTTGGTTTTTAAAATGGTATCGTCGAGACGCTGGCAGTAGTCGATCGTCAGTCCGCATGGCTTTTCACAGTACACATCTTTTCCCGCCTCGGCTGCCATGATCGATGCAGTAGCGTGCCATCGATCGCCAGTCTCAATCATGACCGCATCGATATCTTTCCGTGCTAACAAATCTCGGAAATCGCGAATCGATTCGCAATCGGATGATCCGTACGCGCTATCGACAATTTGCTTTGCTTCATCTCGGCGGGCTGCCTGTACGTCTGCCACCACGCGACAGCGAACATCGCCGACCTTCAATAATTCCGGCATGATGTACTTACATCGTCGCCCGAATCCAATTATCCCCAACTGGATTCTTTCACTTGGAGGAGTATTCCCATCGAGGCCAATCGCAGCAGCCGGGATGATCGTTGGAATGGCGAAGACGAGTGACGATTTCGATATGTTGGCGACAAAATTTCGCCGCTTGATTTTGATTGGATTGAGCATGGTTTTCTAACAAGAGGGGCGATTCATTTGCCTAAGGAATCGAAGGCTGCCTGTAGTGACTTGCGGGCTTCGATCTCCTTTTCCGAATCTTGGTTTTGAATGGGCCTGGGATGATCTTGCCATAATTCTACCACGCGGCGGAGGTTGTTTTGATTGTCGAGCATGAATTCGCGGTTTCTGATTTGACGATCATTCGCATTCTGAATGTGAATCCACTCACGCGGGTTGCTGGGCTTTCCGAACAACTGAGTCG
>JANPLJ010000188.1:0-5814 GCA_031426475.1 Pirellulaceae bacterium
TTCCAACGAAGCATCCAAGCACGTTTGTTGGAGCGCCGTCGAATAAATCCGGCTTAGAAGCGATAGCCGTCCACGGACAGCTTCCGAGCTCTTCGATTCGGCATCGCTAACGACCCGAAGCAGCGTTGGCCGACGGTCCAGGGCATCGGCCAACTCAAATCCAATCGCCACGATTTCCTCAGGATCCGATGGTAAAGCCGGTAGATTATCGTTTCCCGGATCCGCATCGGAATCGTCGGCGATACGCTGGACCCAGTCGAGCGACTGACGTACCCAGTCTTCTGCAAAGTCGTTTTCGTCGCGGTTTTCGCGATCAAAATGGAGGGGTCCAGCAGCCATCGTTTATCTCGGGTCGAAAGTTGTATCGCGTACCGAACGTCGCCGATGGCTCCACGATCGTAAGCGAAAAGTCACAATAATCAGTCTTTCTTCGCTCTTATCGTGCCTTCTAGGCACAATAAAGATTGACCATATCTTACGCGAAAGATACCGTATAAAGAAGGAACGAGGATAAGAATGCATCGAGGTATCGCGGAAAACGTCACAATGGAAGGGAAGGTTGTCGAAAGTTTCGCTGATCTCGACTTATCACGAATCATGCTCAAGGCATTGGCTCAAATGGGGTTTGAAAAACCGAGCCCTATTCAAGAAGCCCTGATTCCGCTTGCTATGGATGGCTACGATGTCATCGGCCAAGCGCGAACTGGGACGGGGAAAACAGCCGCCTTCGCCATTCCGATACTTGAGCAACTAGACCCGCTCAAGGACAACCCGTTCCCACAGGCCCTGGTCATGGTCCCGACTCGCGAACTTGCCCATCAAGTCTACGGCGAGTTTATCAAGCTTGCCGACGGTTGCCCAACAGCTTGTGTCGAATTGGCTGGCGGCAAGCATATGGACCGCCAGATTAAGGCGCTACGCGCAGGCGTCCAGGTCGCAGTCGGTACTCCCGGTCGTGTTTTGGATCACATCCAGCGAGGATCGTTGAAGCTCAGCAATATCTGGTGCGTCGTCCTCGATGAGGCCGACCGGATGCTGGATATCGGATTTCGGCCCGATATCGAACGCATCCTGCGTCGATGCCCCGAGCAACGTCAAACCTTGCTTCTCAGTGCGACGCTCGCGAAAGATGTGCTCGAAATCGCGAATCGATACCTCTTCGAACCAGAGCATATCGATTGCTCCAAGAACGAAATGTCGGTTGAAACGATCGAGCAACGCTACTTCTTGGTCGATCGCGTAAATAAGTTTGAGTTGCTTGTCAAACTCTTGAAACGTGAGCACCCTCCCCAAGCGATCATATTCTGTCGCACCAAACTCGGGACAGCCAAATTGCATCGATCCCTCGAGCAAGCATTCGCGCATGACCCAATCTTCAGCAAAATGCGACTCGATACTATCCACGGGAACATGTCGCAACCGCAACGCGATGACGTTTTCCAAAGACTGCGAACAGGCAAGATTCAGTTGCTGGTGGCAACCGACGTCGTCGGTCGTGGTATCGATGTTTCCACGATTTCGCACATTATCAACTTTGATTTACCCCAAGACTGCGATGACTATGTTCATCGCGTCGGACGTACAGGACGCATGGGGCGCGACGGTGTTGCCTATTCGTTCGTTACGAAAGACGAAGGCGATCAGCTGACCGATATCGAGCTGCGAATCAATCGTTTGCTGATTCGAGATTCCTTCGAAAAGCTTTCCGAACCAAGTGAATCGGATGATTTTGAAGAGGATCGATCCAAGGACGTTTCTAACAACGACGATGCTCCTAGCGACGAAGAAGAATCGGTATTCGGCAGCGAGGATTCGACAGCGCCAACCAGACGCAAGCTATCGCCGATGAAACGCAAGACCAGCGATCGCAAGCGATTGGGACGTCGCTAGGAAAACTTAGAAGCCCATCATTCAATCATGTCCATTGCGTAGCCGGATTCGTCAGAATCCGGACGCGTCTCGAAACGCGATGACTCCAGCGCTTCGTCCAAAGTCTTACCACTTTGGCTACGTCATGCTGCAATGTCGTCGGCGACGTGTTTTCGGCGGTTTGCTTCTCGGATATGACGAGGAGGAATGATGTGAGATGCAAGCCCAACTCGCTCAAGGAACTTGATCACGTAGAAATTCAAGTCAAACTCCCACCAGCGGATTTGAACTGTCGCGCTTGATTGATCGGCATGATGATTGTTATGCCAACCCTCGCCCGCTGTCAAAAGCGTTACAAACCAGTTGTTGCGGCTGCCGTCGGGTGTATCAAAGTTTCGATAGCCGAATAGGTGCGTCAGCGAATTCACCGCCCACGTGATATGCCAAACCCAAACCGTTCGAGCGACGACGCCCCACAGGAATACGCTGGCTGTAATCTGGAGCGCCGACTGCCCCCAACCATAGTACGCGACCGCAATAATGCTTGTCACGGCCAAGTAGAGTACTGCGTGTAACACAAAGAATATCGGCGAAGCGTACCGAATCTTCTCCATCCACATGTAGTACGGATCGCGTAGAACATCGCGAGCATACTTCTCGTAAATCGCAAAAGTCCGTCCGTTGCCGCTGCTTTCATGGACGAGCCAATTCACATGCGACCAGAAAAAACTTACCAAGGGCGAGTGCGGGTCTTCATGGTGATCGGAATGCAGATGGTGAATACGATGCCATGCCACCCATCTGGCTGGTGTTTCCTGTCCGGCACACATCGCAAGCGTTACGACAGTTCGTTCGAACCACTTAGGGGTCCGAAAGCTTCGATGCGTCAAAAGCCGATGGTAGCCGATCGGGATCGCGAGCTGGCCAAACAGCAATACTCCTAGGAAGAATGCGGTAAAACCAACCCAACTAAAGAACCATGGTACTAAAACCAAGAGAGTTAAAGCGTGTAACGCTAGGAACGTCCCGGCATAGGCCCAATTGATTCGCGACATATCGACTCGCGGTGGAGTCGGAAGGCGCGTACCGCTCGGTAACGCCGAAGTTGCAAACGTCTCTGCCCCAGTTGAAACAGTTTCTTGAATGGTGGCCAAGCTACAGAATTCCTGAGATGAAGGTGACCGAACGGTGCGAGAGTAGATGCCGTCTTGCTGTTCAACTCACGAAGTGAGCTAGTGTACCCAATTCGGCCTTCGAGCGAAGTAGCAACATTCCTAAAATTCTTAGAATTCCAAAAGGCATTTCAGCAAAGACGTTGCGATCGGAAAAGTCTTTCAAGTGTGCTCCATCGCGCAGAACAACAACCTTCATCCGAAGCTCATATTTTACGTCGCCGAATTCGTCAGAATTTGGATGAAGCACGAAACGCGACGCGCACCTTTCGCGAATTCGAAAGTCTTGAGTCTTTTTTTGAGAAACCGGCCATTCGCTACGAAAGGTGGCTAGTGCTCGAATTCGCTTCCTTGTGTGGCGGATTTCGCTTGGCATATTAACTTTCGGTGGCGCGGAACCGATAGCTTGCATTACGTCGTGGGATCATCATCCGTTGAAGTCGTCTTCAAAGATAATTGGGAATTTTATGCGTCGCGTACTGCATTTAGCTGGAATGATCCAAGGAGTAGCAGCCATGTGCCAGCTCCTCATGCTTTCTGGCTCAATCGCAACGGCTCAGTCGCCCCAAGTTCCGTACAAATCGTCGCGACCAGTAGTGATCCCCAGCGAAGCCGCGCTACTCGACGACCGCGAATCGCAGTTCGCTCAGCTTGCAGAAGATGCAGCGCTCGTCGAACGCCAGCAAGGTCTTTTGCGACGAGTCGTCAAACTGGTTTCGCCAACAATCGTCCATATTGAAGCGATCAAAGAAACCAAGGGTGAAGCAAGCCTTACGTCCAGTCGATCAGAGCCAAAACGAATCGAAGAAGCGGGCGCGGGCGTTTTGGTCGACATTCGAAACGCCGTGTACGTCATTACAAATCGGCACGTCATTCATTCGGCTGCAATGTCCGCCATCAAAGTAGAAACCAGTGATTCAACCCGCCTAGAAGTTCAGAACGTCTGGTCGGATAGCGCAACAGACATCGCAGTTCTCCAAGTCAGCGGACGTCGTTTGCTCCCGGCTCGGCTCGGCGATAGCACGTCGGTCGAAATGGGCGACTTTGTCTTCGCAATAGGCAGCCCATTTGGACTAAGCCATAGCGTGACCTATGGCATCATCAGCGCGAAAGGCCGACGCAATCTAGAGCTAGGCGCTCGAGCAATCGATATTCAAGATTTCTTCCAAACCGATGCCGCGATCAATCCAGGTAATAGCGGCGGACCCTTGATGAACTGGCGCGGCGAAGTCATCGGCATCAATACCGCCATCGCCAGTAACTCAGGGGGGAATGAAGGGATCGGTTTTTCGATCCCTGTGAATCTCGTGATGGAAGTTGCAACCCAGCTAGTCGCACATGGCCAGCTCCAACGAGGGTATCTCGGGGTTGTGATGGATAACCAATTCGACTCCAGTAAAGCCGAGCGAATCGGACTCGTTCAAACGCGAGGTGCCCTCGTCAAAGCGGTCAAACCGAAATCGCCGGCCGATATCGCAGGGCTTCGCGCAGGCGACATCATTCTAGAATTCGATGGAAGGTCGATTGAAAACGATGGGCACCTAGTCCAAACCGTTGGACTGACTTCGATCGGTAAGTCAATCAACGTCGTGATTCAGCGAGACGGAAAAAAATACCAAGTGCAAGTCCTGCTCACCGAACACCCACCGGTCTACTAGGCGGCCGTTCACCGCCTAAGTTCTAACATCCCTACCGGGTTGATGTTGTTCGACATGGAACAATGTCAATCAAACGTGGTCCCGCGGCTCCGCTCGCGGGCAGCAGGGTTGTCAGCGGGCAACAGGGTTGTCAGCGGGCAACAAGGTTGTCAGCGGGCGGAGCCGCTGCCCCACGTTTTCTGGAGGCCGTTTCCCGATAGGCGGCATACTTCGCACAAGTTATCATTTTGATTCGTCGATGTTCGATGTAGTTTTTCAAAATGATCGCTTCGTAGGAGCATGCTCGTGAGCCAATCGGTGGCTGAGGAAATCAATTCGCTTCGGCAAGAAATTCGCCAGCACGATCACAGCTATTACGTGCTCGCTCACCCTACTATCACCGATCTCGCCTACGATCGTCTGATGAAACGGTTGATCGCTTTGGAAGAAGCTCACCCCGAACTTGCTTCTGATGATAGCCCCACCCGACGTCTGGGTGATGCTCCTGTGAGCGAACTCACGCAAGTCTCGCATCGTTTGCCGATGATGTCGATCGACAACACCTACAGCGAAGCCGAACTGCGCGAGTACGCCCAGCGAATACAAAAGCTACTTGCCGGCCAACCGATCGAATGGGTGGTCGAGTTGAAAGTGGATGGCGTCGCGGCATCGATCATCTATGAAAACGGCGTTCTCGCGCGAGCCGTGACCCGAGGGGATGGAGAAGTCGGTGACGATATCACGCACAATATTCGAACGGTACGCGGAGTTCCCAACCGTCTGATGACTGATTCCCCTCCAGCGGTCCTGGAAGTACGAGGCGAAGTCTACATGACCAATGAAGACTTGGTTCGAGTCAATGAATCGCGCGCAGCCCGCAATGAACCCGCAATCAAGAATACACGGAATGGAACGGCGGGAGCCATACGCTTGTTGGACTCGCGTCTTTGTGCTCAGCGGAATCTGCGTTTCTTTTGTCATGGTATCGGCTATTGCGAAGGCTTTGATCCACCCGACCATCACAGCTTTTTGGAACAAGCGAAGAAACTTGGGCTTCCTGTTACCCCCGATGTTGTTCTCTTGCGATCGATCGATGAAGTGATCGAGCACTGCGCTCGTCGCATCGAGAACTTTTA
>JANPLJ010000189.1:0-2124 GCA_031426475.1 Pirellulaceae bacterium
CGCCTTTCGCGACGACGACGATTGTTCCCCTGATGGGGAATGGTTCGATGCTGATTCTGGAGGGCGAGCCGCATCGACGGGAACGGCGGCTTGTCATGCCAATGTTCCACGGCGATCGAATGAAAGCGTACGGGGCAAGTATGCAGCAGTGTGCAACAGAGCAATTCGAATCGCATCGTACTCGCGGACGCTTTGTCACGCTGGACTTGATGACCGACATTTCACTCGAAGTGATTGTCAGGACAATCTTTGGAGGCAATGATCGAGGACTAGCTAAACGGCTCATGGATGCAAGTCGCAAGGTAGTTGCAAACAGTTCTCCGTTGCTGTTCTTCTCGCGGAAAACTCACTTGCCATTTTTCGGTCTCAGCCCTTGGGATCGATGGACGAGAGCCAAGAACAACCTGTTTCGCCTTTTGGATGAAGTGATTGAGCAACGGCGACAAAGCACTATTCCGAGCGACGACATTCTTTCCATGCTATGTTCGGCAACGTACGAGGATGGTCAATCGATCTCGCGGGAGCATATCTACTCCGAACTGCTGACCTTTCTATTTGCTGGTCATGAAACGACTGCGCTTTCGTTGACTTGGGCAATTTATCATCTTCACAAGAACAGGGAGTCGCTCTTCCGCTTGAGGCAAGAACTCGACGCGCTCGTTGACGACTCTCCGACGAGCCTGGCTTCGGCACCGTACCTTAAAGCCACAATCCAGGAGACGTTGCGCATTCATCCGATCGTTACGGAGACGCTTCGCAAATTAAAATCTCCATTGCAGTTGGGCGAATACAGGTTGCCCGCGGGAATGGCCGTAGCACCGGCAACTGTATTGGCTCACCACAACTCATCAACTTACCCGGAACCTGAATCCTTTCGACCCGAGCGGTTTATCGAACGCTCGTATTCCCCTTTCGAGTACATGCCTTTTGGCGGCGGCCATCGACGGTGTATTGGCGCAGCATTCGCGTCGTATGAGATGGCAATCGTGCTTGGCACCATAATCAAGCGATTTGAGCTGGAACTGGTCGATTCCAAACCCGTCGTTCCCAAGCGACGCAATGTTACCATCGGACCATCGACCGGAATTCCGATACGCGTCGTCAAAAGTCGTTGAATCACGCTCGGAGACTTGTCTTGATGGCTTGATCGAGATCTTCGATCAAATCATCGACGTCTTCTAGTCCGACGGAGATTCGAATGAGCGAGTCGCTGATACCGAACTTTGCTTTATCTTTCGCATCGTAGCTGGCATGCGACATCGACGCGGGTTGTTCGATGAGCGATTCGACGGCTCCGAGACTGACAGCAAGTCCAAAGAGTTTCGTGGATTGGCAAACTCGCTTCGTCGCTTCAAAGTCGCCGTCGATCTCAAATGACATCATCCCTCCGAAGGCTCCATCCATCTGACGCGCAGCTAAATCATGCCCTGGATGCTCTTCAAGCCCCGGATACAGGACACGTGTGACACTTGGATGCTCTGACAACCATCGCGCAAGCGTCATTGCCGACTTGCTCTGCTCTCGCACGCGGACTTCTAATGTTTTCAGCCCTCGAGCTAGTAGAAACGATTCAAAGGGTCCCAAGACCGCGCCCGTTGCATTCTGCGTAAAGTAGAGCTCGCGGTGCAGTGGCTCGTTATTTGAAACGAGCACACCCGCCAAGCAATCGCTGTGTCCTCCGAGATACTTGGTGGCCGAATGCATGACGATATCGGCCCCCAGTTCGATGGGGCGGACAAGAAGCGGCGTTGCAAAAGTGTTGTCCACGCCCAAGAGCGCGTTGTTCGCGTGTGCAAGCTCCGCGACTTTTCGAATATTGGGAATCGTCATCAGTGGATTGCCGATGCTTTCGATCCAAATCATCTTTGTCGATGGCCGCATGGATGCTTGAAGAACTTCGAGATGATGGGCAGGCGCCAACGTCACTTCTACTCCGGCGCGACTCGCAATCTTGTGAAGCAAGCGATACGTGCCTCCATAAATATCACTGCCAGCCAAGATATGATCGCCGGCTTTCAGTAACATCACCGCGCAGTGCGTCGCCGCCATTCCAGACGAGAACGCTAACGCACCAGCTCCGCTTTCAAGGTTGGCGATCGTTCGTTCGACGTTGTTGCGAGTCGG
>JANPLJ010000190.1:0-5309 GCA_031426475.1 Pirellulaceae bacterium
TCGTTGCGTAATTTGGAAATGTGATATCGTAGTAGACCGATCGCGTCACTTCACCCTCAAAGTGCGTTTTGGAATTTGCTTCCGTACTTCGAATTTCGAGATTTGCGTTATTCGTTAATTCACTAAAACACGTAATCACGACGGAGTTTTCATTATGATGATTGCAAAGAACAAGAGGAAATCGCTTCGAATCCGGACGGCTATGCGACAGAGATTTTTAAGGCTCGAGGCACTTGAAGACCGACGCTTGCTTGTCGGAGATCTCTTAAGTAGTTTAGTGCCTGATGGTCGGATCCACGGACTTCAGGACACCGACGCGGAAGTTGGAATTAGGTTGAACGGTGCGAACTACGAAGTTTTGTCGGGAAATCTAGCGGTCGGTGATTACCTCGGCGCGGGAATTGGCTTTGATTCGCTTGAAATCTTGGGTTTGCCGGATGTTGACTTTACCGGTGATGGTGTCACCGGCTTTTCGATTTTGAAGATCGCATCGATGGTTCCGGCGGGGGTGACTGCGAACGGCATACCTGTCTCTCAGATGACGTTTGTGGCCCCGACTGTCACCGAGTGGGGAAACATCGTCGATGACATATTTGGTGGAGTCGCGACTCTAAAGAAAAGCTCGCCTGGCGGCGTGATAATGATCTTTGAGGACGGAGTCGTAGATTTTGATCGCATCGCTCCCCCGAGTACGCTCGTCGGTAGTGCGGCCACAATTGTCGGAACCGAAGTTGGCGAAATGGGCTTTACTGGGCCAGTTGATGTTAACGGCAACGTACAAGATAACACGACAGGGGAGGGCTGGTCCGCTGTCGCGCCCACGACCTTTGCAGTGGGACCGAGCCGGCCTTTGAACTCAGGCATGCTCGGAACTAGTTTCAGCATTGGGTTGTCGCGACTCGAAGGTTGGGCAGGCTTCAATTTCCTACCGATAAATTCGGTATTTGACTCGGCGGGCAACGCGGATTTCGTTGGCGGAGGAGGGTTCGAGGGATATGGCGACGGCGACGGCAACGCCGTGGGGCCGTGGCAGGTTGGATCTGATACCGATTTTTCCTTCAGGCCCGTTATGGCGCCGGTCATCGACATCGAGAAATTGGTCAAAGTGACGCGCAACCTGCCGGGTGGAGGCGAGGGCTTGACCCCCGGCTATTGGAAACAATCGCATCACTTCGACGACTGGGTCAGTTTCAGCCCGACGGACAACTACAACACTGTCTTTGGTGTGAACGACCATCCGAGCCTCACGCTGCTGGGCGCGCTCAAACGCGGCGGCGGCGGCAACCAGGCGCTGGGACGGCACGCGGTGGCGGCCATCCTGAATGCTTCCCATCCGAACATCGACTACGACATGACTGTGCCGCAGATCATCGCGGCGGTTCAGGATGCGTATGCCACAGGTATTTTTGAGCCGCTGAAAAATCAGCTCGATGCGTTCAACAACCAAGGCGCAGACCTGAACACGCCCGCCACCGGCGGCGGCATGATCATGACCCCGCTGGTCGACGCCGACTCGCCCACCGGCCCCACGGCTCGGCCCGGCGACATCGTCACCTTTGTCTACGTGGTAACCAACCTGGGCCAGCCTGAGCTTTCCAACGTCGTGGTGACTGACCGCGAGGTCGACCCGGTCACCATGCTGCCGATTGGCCCCGCGTTCACTCCGCCGGCCTTGCTCAACGGCACGTTCAACGTCGGCGATCTGGACCTAGACAACAAACTCGATCCGGGCGAAGAGTGGCACTATTCTGCGTCGATTGTGGCGGTCTTCAACGGCATCGGCGGCGATGAGCAGCACAAGAATGTAGCCGACGTATCGGGGGCCACCGTCAGTGGCGTAGTCGACACCGACACCGACGTTGCTCACTGGCTGGTCTCTTCCTCGGTGGCAAATTAAGTCAACGAAAATGCTCCCGTTGGAACATCCGTCGGGAACTTTGTCACGATCGCTAGCGCCCCAACGCTTACGATGTTCCCAGGAGGTGGCGCGGGTGGATCTACTCGTATGACGCTTGGGTTTCCTGACAGTGTGATTCGAAATACGTGGCTTCGCGTGACCGTATTTGCCAACAGCAATACCGATTTAGCGGCAGATAACGTTTTCTATTTCGGCAACGCTGTCGGCGATATAAACATCGGCAATACCGGATTACTGATTGTAGTTCGAACGAACGCGACTGATACTTCGACCGTTCGACGGAATCAATTGACAATTACCGATTTAACATCGCCGCGCGACGTTGATCGAGTCTTTGCCGATTTGGATACCGAGGTTTCATCCCTGCAGCTTTTAAAGAGATTCTGACAAACGTGCGCGAGTACTCGCCGCGTTCAGTCCGTTCTTCAGGTTTACGTTCGACGTGTTGAGAGTCATTTCTGCGAGCCCCTCTGTGATCACCGCGAAGTTTTTTCGACGACGCAACTCTAGCAGCGATCGCGAATTAGCGAGCTGCATTCACAGGACTTAAAATCCTGGGAGGAGTAAAGCCTCGTGCGGGTTCGAGTTCCGCCTCGGCTACTTTACCCTGCAGATTGTCACGACATTCCGGACAAACATGCGCGAGTACTCGCCACTTTCGGTCGCCTAGGGACTAGGTTTCCCGGTTTGGGCACGGCTTCATCGAATGAACGGGGGGCGAGTTCGAGAAAATCTGAGCCGTGCTTTTTTGAAGCGAATTTTCGGACTTTTCCAAGCGAGCCCTCGCTACTTTTGACAGCGATACTCACTGCCAACTTTGGGCATGCAAAATGTCGCGTAGCTTTGGCCGTCTGTTTGCGCCAGGTAGGGATTATCAAAAGCATTGCTCGTTGTTTCACACCACATACTTTAGTCATTCCCCAAGCTTGGCGATCGGAATGGCCGTTTTACACCTTCCGTCCGACAAGCCAAAACTTCAAGTTTCGACAGGTCAGTTAGTGTACTCCTTCGCATCCTATTTGGCCACGCTTCGACGCACCGGTTGGACACGCCGGCTTGGGTGACCGGTGCAGATTAGCGAGCAATTTTTTAGTCTTATTCGGCCTTGGGGTGGATGAAACCTAAGCAGTTTCGAAACTCGCTCAATTGCAAGTTGCGAAAGCATATTGGGTGTCCTAGATGCAGTGGAGTCAAGCTATAAATTTAAATTTGCCCATCGAAGCGAACGATTTTGTGCGAAGCCTTGTAGCACAGGGTAAATACTCGACCGAAGAAGATGTGGTCGTTGATGGCATCCGATTATTGAAGGGCCGAGAGGAACTGCGCGCAAAATTGGCTGTGGCTATTGGCTAGCTCGATCGCGGGCGAGTCATTTGATGAAAAGGCCGTATTCGACGAAGTTGAGGCTGAAATTGGCCGCGTCGAGTCACCCAGCAATCAAGGATAGGCGGATGCTACGGCTCCAATACTCGGCGGCGTCGAAATAAGACCTCAAAGAGATCGCAGGCTTCATCGCCAAAGACAAGCCTGTTGCCGCAAGACAATGGGTTAAGAAGATTCGCTAGAAGTGTCGGTTGGCTACAAAACATCCGGAAATAGGTGACGACCGGCGCGATCTTGGGGAAGGCATTCGTTCGACCTATGTGGGAAGCTATATCATCTATTTTCGCGAGAAGCACGGCACGCTGGAAATAGTCCGTGTCGTACGCGGTGACCTTGAGTTTCCGTTTCTCTAGCGGGTATGTCGATCAGTTCTTCGCAATACGACTCGTCTGGCATGCCGCTCTCACGGATTCTCATGCCTGTCTCCAGCCGGTCACTTAGTCTCAGCCTTGTTAAAACCCGCTTTGATCAGCTCTTCGTAGCCGGGTTTTAGCACTCGCACCGTGTAGCCTTGATTCTCAAGGACGAGTCCGGCCTCTTTTGCCCTCATGCCGACAACGCAGAATGTGTAGAGAATCTTCTTGTCCCCTTTCGGAAGCATTTGCTCAAGCTTCACCGGATCAAAACTGTGCTTTTGCAGCGATGTGACCGGCACGAAGATTGAGCCCTCAACGTGTCCTCGATTCCACTCCTCTTGGCTTCGCACGTCGACCAACACGGCCGCTCCGCTGGCTACGTTATTCTTGGCAAGTTCCAATGAATCTCCTGTGAAGTCGATTGTTCGGCGCGACGTCGCGCTGCGTGGGTCGTCTGCTGGATTGAGATAGTTAATAGTCCACGGTCCGTCGCCGTGAAATTGAACAATTGTTTCGCCTTTGGTCCAAACGAAATGATGCATCCCGGCGGGCCAATTACCGTACGTGCCGGTAGGCATCGCTTGTGTCTTCTCAGCGTCAAACGCGTCGCCCATGCCGATGTTAAAAGTGCCCGCAATCACTGTAACTCGTTCGGTTTTCGGATGCGTGTGAGGAGGAATCCGATAGCCATCTGGCACCTTTACGCGAAAAACAAATGGACCTTCTTTCGCCGGATCGCCTTCAAGAACTGCAATCGATGCACCGGGCGGCAACGATAGCGGACCAGCTTTCCAGCCAATCTTGTCTGCGGGGTAAAGGGATGCCCCCTTCATTGCATCATGGGACGGCTCTGCTGCGATGAGCCTTGCCACTGCAACGAAAAAAAACACTACTACGAAAGAACGTAAGTAAGTCATGAGCGACCTTTAATGGCGAGTTTTGTTTGGCGTTCGTCGACGCGACGTAGTTACTTCGGAGATTGCGTTGGAATACTCACACTAGATCATTAGAATGCGAAGATGGCAGGATGGCAAATGGGGAGGAATAACTTGCAGTCCCCCAGGCGTAACCTGATGCCCTCGCATGTCAAAAGCAAGCAGTCACCACATTTGGCTTGGATTTGGTAGGTGCAATTGCCCGCGTCGGTCGGCGCACACCGAAGTCCCACGGGTCTAAGTGCCATTCTTTTATGTGACCGACGCAGGTTCGCAATGCTCGTTAACAGCCCTCTTTCACCCTGCGCGAAGTAACGCATTGTCGCACGTTTATTTTGGTCGGATCGGGTGCAACTGACGTCTCGTAGCCTCCATCACTTCATCGCATTAACCAAGGAAGAATTGGCAGCGTTCCAAGCGGGTAGAATTCCGGAAAGAATTCCGATTACCAATGCGGTCGAAATGCTCATAAGCACTTGCGCAAGCGACGTCGTCAGTCCGATGGAGACGCCTTCCGCACCTACCGCAATTCCTCGCCAACCTAATATAAGGCTCGCGAGCATAGTGCCAACCAAACCACCCATAAGAGCAACGATGATGCTTTCCGCCAAGACGAGAGAAAAGACTCGACTAGGTCGCAATCCAATCATTTGAAGAACTCCATGTTCTTTCTGCCGATCTTGAGAAGACATCAACATCGTCGCTGAGACAATTGAG
>JANPLJ010000191.1:0-2316 GCA_031426475.1 Pirellulaceae bacterium
TGGTATTCGATCGAGGAGTATCCATTCGTTACCCATGCGGTAAGCTCGATCGAAGCGACGCTGCAGGCATCGGCTTCTTTCACCGATCTGATTCGCGCAACGTTCCCTGGCGGCAGCATCACCGGCGCGCCGAAGGTTCGCGCGATGGAAATCATCGCCGAGCTTGAACCAACCGTTCGAGGCCCCTATTGTGGATCGATGGGATACATCGGCTTCGATGGTTCCATCGATCTGAATATCCTCATTCGTACGATTACAGCGAGTCGCGGATGGTGGCAGTTCCAGGTCGGCGGCGGCATCGTTGCCGACAGTCGCAGCGAAGCCGAAGAAGAAGAGACATGGATTAAAGCGGCCGGTCTCGTCAAAGCCATTCAAGCCTGAACGCTAACGAACAGGTCCAATCGGCGGGAGATAGCTGGCACCCAATGCGCTATCGCCGTGTTCGACTCCGGCTTGGGTCACTCCGTTTCGGTTGAGATAGGGATGGTCCGGACCATCATATCCATGATTTAGCCTCATCAGTCGAACGTGACCATCTCGATAGAGAACGTTGCTTGCAAAGCCACGATGAGCGCTAAATATCAGCGTTCCCCCATTGGATTGAATGGGAGCATCGGCGAGTATTGCAACTTCTGTTGAATCATCTAGTGAGGGCATGGTGTGAACGCTATTGATCATTACTCCTAATGTGTACGCATAGGAACCACCGGCTAGATGCTGCCAAACGCGACGGTTTTTGTCCGGCAACGCGGTTAATTCGTCTGCCGACGGGAGCCTGCGTTCACCAATGTCAACGATAGAAAACCTCATTTGGCCATCGCTGGGACACCAAAGGATCTGTTTGTCCTGCAACAAGCCAGCGTCATTTAACCGAATGGCATAAACACCGGCGAATGCGAGCGGTCCGTCGACTGGAACTTCGGGAACTTTCGAATGTCGACTATTGAACGCGAAGTCACGTATCTGCTGGCCGAGCGTCATGAGACCAGCGGCGCACTGCGACGTTCTCGCCGTCTCACGTGTTTGAAGAATCGCGGGTGCAACCAAACAGAAACCAATCGCCGCCGCCGTCAAACTCATGCCAGTATCGAGCCACGAACTCTTGCCGCCAAAGGCGATGCGAGTCGTCGCGCGTTGACTCTCCGAATCGTCATCGCACGCAGATTCGACCTCTGGAAAGTTACTTAGCGGTGCATTGTTTTCGTAGTCCCGCACATCGGACATCACTTGCGAGACCATCGATCCTGGAGGCTCGTAGATTTCACCGTCATTCAACATCGGAGCCGACATGGCTCGGATCGCATTCAATCGTACCCGCAAATGTTTATCGTGCTGTAGAGCATCGTTAACGAGCGCGAGCTCTTGATCATCCAGAGCACCCAGAAGGTACCCGAAAAGGGTTTCGTCAGAAATGAATCCAAAGGTCACGATAGGTGGGCGCGGTGTATGAAGGGGCGTCGATGAAGGGGATCGCTTAAAAAGTCACAGGGCTATTTGGATACATACGTTGCCAAGACTCATTCAGTTTACGCATTGCATTAAAAACACGGCTTTTTACTGTTCCAACGGGGATTCCAAGCGCATCGCTGATGTCTGAATACTTCATCCCTTGGTAAAAAACCATTTGCAGCAAGACTTGAGTCGCTTCGGTTTGCTGAGACAATAGATCTTTCACTCGCTGGCGCGTTTCATTTTTGAAGGCTGCTTCGAACGGTGTCGGCTCGCGAGACGCGATCGATGCCGAGAGCGCCATCGGCGAATCGGTATCGCGTTCCGAATGGGTCGCATCCAAACTGACGGTAGATCGGCGCTTCAAATGCCGTTTGAGATCGATCGCCTTGTTGGTAGCAATCGCATACAGCCAAGGGCGAAAACGCCTTCCTTCTTCAAATTGTTCCAAGCGTTGATGGACGGTAACGAACGTTGCCTGGAAAGTGTCCTCGGCATACTGTTCATCCCCCAAGAACCGCCGCAGAAAGGCGTACAGTTCGCGTTCATAACGGCGAACAAGCTGTTCGAAATACCGCGGTTCTCGCGCATCGCGGTACGCGTTTACCAGCTCTTCATCGCTGAACTCATTCGACTGCCTATTCCGGTCGGTTATCGACAGCTCATTTCGAAATGCTGCATGATTCATGTTGCACCCCTCTCTCCGATCAACGCTTTGAGTAGGCCGAAATGGCGGCGCTGGGGACGCTGCGGTCGTTTTCTCGACCGCCACGCATTATAGGCAGACTAGCCGTGAAAGTCAAAAAGTTATCGCGGAGGCAATGCTGGCGATTCGGTGTGTTTTTTCGGCTTGTAGATTTCCGTCGC
>JANPLJ010000192.1:0-4265 GCA_031426475.1 Pirellulaceae bacterium
AAAAATGCAATGGTCCAAGGGCAGCCACTGCATCGGTGGCTCCCATTCGACCAAACTGATTGATCACAAACGACGACGTAAACTGCATGCTAAAGAGATTCAGAATTGCTGTCCCGACACTGAAGCTCATGACCGTCAGCAGTTTCCCCCACACGATCTCGCGACGCGATGCGGGGCTACTGAGCAGCGTCTCCAGTGTGCCACGTTCTTTTTCGCCGGCGCACAGATCGATTGCTGGGTAAAAAGCTCCGGTTAACGCCCAGACGAGCATAATCAACGGCAGTAGCTTGGACCAAACCAGCGCCTGCTTGGTCTCTTGCGGCGCAACATCGATCTGGATCGGCGTCATCGGCTCGATGATGGCCGGGTTGAGATCGGAGTTCGTCAACTTCTCGCGAAGCCACGCTCGTTGCCATGCATCGAGTTTTGCGTTGAGCCTCTGCGCCGCGATGTTCGATCGGTCCGATGCCTGATTGCGAATCGTTTTCAATGCTCCTGCTTGCCCGGATTCGCTCCATGAATCGATGAAGTCGGGTCCAACGATGAATACAAGATCGGTGTCTCCCGTTTTAACTCGCTCGAAACCGATCGCATCCCAATCGTTAACTTCCGCGGACTCCGTTTGGAACGGAAGCAACTCCCAACGAATCAGTTCGTTGCGTTCATCTTGTTCGCTAGCTTCGACGAGAGGGCGGTCGACTGGCCAATTCTCCGTGCCAACCAAGGTGATGCGGACGGCGTGCTCGGAGTGAAACTGAGCAACCTGCAGCATGAGCATCCCCATGAAAGGATACAGCAAGAGCGGCAACACGAAGATCGTGAACATCGTGCGTCGATCTCGCACTTGATCTCGCATCTCGCGAACGAAGATGAGTCGGATTCGGGACCAGTTCATACGGCGACCGTTCCTAGCTGTTGATCATAGTGAGTGAGGAGATCGAAGAATAGTTCCTCAAAGTCTGTCTGTTGATGCCGGTCGGAAAGCTCCGGAAGCGTTCCCGTGTCTAGTATCTTGCCCCGATGCATGATCGCAACACGATCGCATAGCCGTTCGACCTCTCGCATGATATGAGTCGAAAAGATAACACACTTTCCAGCATCGCGCAGCGACGAAATGGTATCTAACAAAGCTCGCGAAACCATAACGTCCAAGCCGACGGAGGCTTCGTCGAAAATGACGACGGGCGGATCGTGCACAAGCGCTCGGGCGATCGAAACCTTTTGCTTCATACCCGTCGACATCTTGCCGCAAGGCGTATCGCCGAAGTCATCCATCCGCAAATTGGTGAATAGAGTCTCAATTCGAGACTTCAGAAGTCGCTCTTCGATTTCATGAATGCGACCGAAGTACTCGACCATTTCACGAGCGTTCATACGATCGTAGAGCGCCGTATTGTTGGAAACGAACCCGATGCTTCTCCGGACCAAATCCGGGTTGGTGACCACGTCGGCACCGTTGATGACGACAGTGCCGCTTGTCGGCTGTAGAATCGTACTTAAGATCCGGAGGGCCGTTGTTTTCCCAGCACCGTTGGGCCCCAAAACGCCAAATATCTCACCGGCCGCGGCTCGGAACGAGATTCCATCGACCGCGACGAACTCACCGCGAACGAGGTCCGGGTAGGACTTGGTCAGCGCGTTTACCTGGACCATATCCATAGGGATGGGTTTTTTCTTTGGCTGGAATCGAAGTCAGGACCTTGTTTACGAACTCTTGCACATCCCGACTGAATCGGTAACTCAATATTGAGCAAAACTAGAAAAGTAGCCCGAAATAGGCTTGTCTGCCCGACTAAGGAGGCGAAAAACACCGATATTGCCGGTCGTTCTGGTTGTACGGATTGGTGGAAAGAACTACACTAACGTCAGTGTTTTCCATGGTCGAGGAGGGATGTCTCGCGAGGTAAGTTTTAGAGGAACCGAAAAATGCCCGTACAATCTCATATGCTTCTCAAACCTTGGTACCTCTGTAGCCTACTAGCACTTTCTGCGTGGGTTCCGATAAACGCCGATGCACAGGAAGCGTTACCTTCGTTAGATGGTTCGTTTTTGACTCCGCAAGCAACGCCGTTGGGTGACAAAGTGTTCGAAAGCGAATCGAACAACTTGCCCGACGTGGACATGGCCGGCAAGAACACAGGTTCTCTCAATAATCTATTTTCGCATCAATGGGTTCATACGACTGCCGATTCACGACTCAAAGGCTCCGTCGTCACATTGGTCGGCCAAGACACACTGACCGTCTCGGGAATTAAAGTCGTGTTGGCACAGCAAGGACGCGTTATCGCAACGGTTCAATCGGAATCGGACGGAGAGTTCGTGTTTGAAAACGTTGCACCAGGATACTATTCAATCATCGCAGCCGCCGAGAACTCTTTTGCGACCTATGGGCTCGCTGTCATGAACGATGTGAGCGGTTCGCATCTACCAGGTTCCATCGAATTGCGAGTCATTCGTCCAAAAAGCGATGATATTCGACGTATTCTTAATGTCGATACGGTTCCGAGTCGCGATTTAGCCATTGATGATCGCAGCGTGCGAGATCCCATTTCGTCGAAGCGCGTATTCGCCAAATCACATCGCGTCATGTCCACGAAGGATGGCAAAGTCATTGGTCATCTATCCCGTTTGGGAATGGCACCGGAACTTGTCGACATGAGTGAGATGAAGGCGATGCTCCTGAAGGATGGACAAGTGATCGCGCGTTCGGAAGTTACGAAGAATGGTGCTTTCGAATTCGAAGGTGTTGAACCTGGTTGCTATGGTTTTGCTGCTGCAGGCAACAAAGGGGTTGCGGCAGTCGCATTTTGTGTCGTGAAGCCCGAATCTTTTACGCAACGAAAGTCGAGCGACGGGAAGGTCTTTGTCGCTGCTGTAGCCGATATGGTCGCAGCGCCTGAACTGAACGTTGAACTTGCCGATACAGCCGACGTCATGAGTATCCAGGACACCGGAGAAGTGGTGAAACCAGATCAAGAAGAGATTGCTGTCGATGAAGAGCTACCGATTGCTCAACCTATGATGCCCTATGGCGGAAGCAATATGTTTGGAGCAGGCCAAGTGATCAGTGGCGGCGGTGGTTCTCCATTAGGCGGAGCTCTAAGCAATCTCGCCCCACTTGTTGGGCTAGGGGCGATCGCATATGCCATTCATAAAAACAACGACGACGACAACACGATTGTAAGTCCGATCGTTCGTCGATAGGTTCTACGCAATCGATGGTTCGAACGATTTTGCTGGTCGCTTTGATTCTCCGAATCAGTGCAGCGTTTTTCTGGCAAGAGAAAGTCGATGCGGATCAAAAATTATTTCGATTCGGCGATAGCGAAACCTACTGGATTCTGGCCCAGAAGATCGCCGATGGAAAACCGTATGACTATGCCGGGTCGAACAGTCGCGTCTTTCGAACCCCTCTTTATCCTCTGTTTCTAGCTCCTGCGACGCTGCTCGAAGGCCGATCTGCGGTCGTGGCTGCTCGGCTGGCAGGTTGCGTTGCCGGGACCGCCGCCGTCGGACTTGTCATGTTGGCCGGTTTCGCAATCGCTGGCCGTCAGGCGGCCATTTGTGCAGGAATTTTGGCTGCCATATATCCGGGCGCGATCGGAATGAGCGTATTCATTTTGAGCGAAGCCATTTTTTGTCCATTATGCTTGCTATCTCTGATCACATGGCACTGGGCAACAAAGACCGATGCCCCGATTGACGTCTATAAATCTGACGACAAACGTGCGTTGCTTTGGATAGCCGTATCCGGTGCTGCATGTGGATTGGCTTGTCTAGCGCGTCCAAGCTGGTTATTCTGGCCCATCTTCCTCGCAATCGGGGTATGCCTCGATTGCTGGCTTTCATTCAGAAGGGAACCGCGGGGCCATGACCACCGCAGTTCGAGCTTCGTTCGCTTAGGCCTATTTGCCGTCACCATGTCCTTGGCGATGTCACCTTGGTGGTTTCGTAATTACCAGGTAACAGGCCACTTTGTTGCGACAACGTTGCAGGTTGGGCCAAGTCTTTATGACGGTTTGCATCCAGGAGCAAGCGGTTCGAGCGACGAAGGGATGGCATTTTCGCTTCCATTCGAGACCGAACTTCATCGCGAGGATACGCAGGCAGCGGAAGGGGCGATTCAAAATGCTAGCAAAGCAAGCACCGCAAGATCATCAAGTGAATCGTTTGAGTGGCGACTCAATCAGCGAATGTTTCACGCCGCAATTCATTGGGCGAACGAGAATCGATCTGACGCTTTGCGGCTCGCTCTGGTAAAGTTC
>JANPLJ010000193.1:0-2485 GCA_031426475.1 Pirellulaceae bacterium
ATACCGCCGCAAGGGCTTCCGACGTTGGCTGATTCACGATCAAGAGTGTGATGATCGAACCCATCGCAGCCAATGGAACGTTGACGAGAACCTGCAAGGCCGCTCGCCACGATCCCAGGCACTTTACGAGCAACAAAAAGACACCGACCACCGAGAGACTACCGAGAACCAATAAGCGAAAATTCGCGTCGCGCTGCGCCTCGAACTGGCCGCCGTACTCGATGTGATAGTCACCTGGGAGTGCGCGAAGTCGTTCTTCGATCGACTTGGTCACAATGCGAATATCGTTTACCACACTCGCTAAATCTCGCCCTTGGACATTGCAGAACGCAACAATGCGCCGTTGAACGTGTTCACGATTCAACGTATTCGGACCGGTCGTGTCGAGAACGTCGACAACCTCACCTAACGAGACGCGTCGTCCCGACGGAGTTTCGATGATCGTTTCAGCGATGACATCAGGATCGCTACGAGATGCGGCGTCGTACCATACCACCAAACTAAAATACCGATCCTCATAAAGCACTTGTGAGACGATGCGACCTTTATAAGCTGTCTCTAGTAGATCGGCGACGTCGCCCGGAGCAAGCCCGTAGCGCGCTGCATCCTCACGTCGAACTTGCAATCGAACTTGAGTCACTTCAACTTGCGGCTCAAGCTGTAAGTCGACCACTCCAGGAACTTGACTCATTGCGGTATAGACATCTTGGCTTGCATTGCGAAGCTCGCGTAGGTCATTGCCAAATACTTTTACGGCGATTTGAGCGCGCACGCCAGACATGATGTGATCCAGACGGTGCGAAATAGGTTGACCGATGTTCGCTTTAATGCCAGGGATGAGGGTAACTTTGTCGCGTATATCAGCCAGCACCTTCTCATGCGGACGACCGTCCGTTTCGAAACCTCAAAGATGTGCAATCGGGATTATGCGCACGATCGCTGGCATGATTCCTGGTTTCGGACGTTGGTGTTCTTTGACACGAACATCAATCTCCGACGAGTTGACTCCCTCCGCATGTTCGTCGAGTTCCGCTCGACCGGTACGGCGAGAAACCGCAATCACTTCGGGGATGTCCAGCAGCATTTGCTCGGCACGCTCAGCTAACCGCTGGCTTTCAATCAAGCTCGTACCCGGTTCGGTTTGGAAGCTAATGGTAAACGTTCCTTCGTTGAACGGTGGCAAGAATTCACCTCCCATCCAATACAAAGATGTAAGTGAAATGGCGACGCATACCAATGTAACCATCAGTACCGCGTTGGCATGGCGAAGTGTGATTCTCAGTACTCGTTCAGCAACGACTTTTAAAACCCGAAGCAAGAATGGGTCGCCTCGATCGTCCAAGAATCTTGCACCAGGAAGTAGGTAGTAGGCTAAAACCGGGGTGATCGTCAACGAAACAGCTAACGAAGCTAGGAGAGACACCATGTATGACAGCCCCAACGGTGCGAACATGCGGCCTTCGAGGCCACTCATCGAAAACAGCGGTAGTACGACTAAGGCGACGATCAGTGTTGCGTAGACAATAGAATTACGAACCTCACAGGATGCGTCATAAATCACTTCTATTGCTGGTCACTGTTGTTCAATTGGCAAATGACGATTTTCTTTTAAGCGTCGATAAATGTTTTCGATGTCTACAATCGAATCATCGACCAGATCGCCAATTGCGACGGCGATCCCGCCTAGCGACATCGTATTGATCGTGATTCCAAACCAATGAAAAATCAAAAACGTCAAAAATATCGAGAGCGGCATCGCAGTCAGAGAGCTTATGCTGGTGCGAAAATTCCACATGAAAAGAAACAATACGATGACGACCCAAATGGCTCCGTCGCGCACTGCCTCGATGACATTATCGATGGCCGAACGAATAAAGTCGGCTTGTTTGAAAATACGTCGCTCGATAACGACGCTCGGCGGCATGTCCGCTTGCAATGCGTCAAGCACCGTATCAATCTCTCGATCCAAGGTGAGCGTATCGGCACCAGGTTGCTTTTGAACGGCAAGGATGACGGCCGATCCACCTTCGACGCCGTTATCCGTTTTCACACGAACGCTGCCGTCGCCGCGTTTGACTGGACCGCCAAAGCCGACGTCGGCAACTTCTTTGATCAAGACGGCTCGCTTGCCACGCCAAAGGACGGGCGTATTCTCAATCTCTTCAAGCGACAGACTTTGGCCACTTATGCGGATGAGTGATTCTCGCGGTGGTCGCACCATGATACCGCCGCCAGCAAGTACGTTGGCTTTTTGTGCCGCATCGGTTAGTTGCTGAAGTGTAATGTTCTGAGCGGCTAGTCGAGCGGGCGAGGTGATGATTTGATACTGCTTCAGCGTTCCGCCCATCACCGTTACTTGCGAGACACCCTCGACGGCCAACAACCGGTTGCGAACCGTGAATTCGCCGAGTGTTCTAAGTTGCATACGCTGCGTCTCGGCCGCTGCGTCATCGGCTGGTACTGCATCGGATCGCAATCCGAGCAG
>JANPLJ010000194.1:0-2610 GCA_031426475.1 Pirellulaceae bacterium
ACTGCTCGGGCTTGCCAAAGAGCATGGGTGCACGATCAAAAAGGCATCGCCTCGAGGAAAGTCGGTTCGGAGTTTCGAAGACAAGTCACGGCCTAAAGTAGGGGATGCACCGATCGCGCACAACGATGGTTCGATTCAGAACGAGAAGCAATTTGAGGTTCACGACGCTTTCTTACAGTTGAGTATCGAAGGCGACCTGAAACCGACGATGGCCTTCCTGGAAGCGGTAAAACAACTTCCGTGGATCGCCTCAACTCGGCAGCTTATCCTGCGCCGCGATCCGAATCGAGTTTCGTATTTAGCAACTGAATTGGAACTGCAGTTTTCGAGCCTACACGAATGCCAGAATCGCTCTGCAGGCGACCTGCCACCTAGGAGCTAATTGAAAATAGCGTCGCTTAAAAGGCTTGATCCATGGATGGATGTATGACGTGCTTCTCAACCAGTAAAACTCTTCAGAATGCAATCGCGTTTGCGATTTGGCTTCTGGGGATCGCATCGCTGGATGCGCAGATTCCAACGACTTCTGAACTCAAAGCGGAATCGGTAGCGCCGCAAGCCGAAACGATGCGGACGTTCGATCAGATTCTCAGTCGTCGCGGCAACGTCATTTTCCGCGATACTCCTTTACCCGAAGTGATCTATACGCTCAGTCAGCAGTGGAACATCAATATCGTGGCCGGCGCCGAAGTCAGCGGCTCGGTAAGTGGAACGTTTCGCGATGCTCCCCTTCGCGACATCTTGGATTCGTTGCTCTCGGTCAATGGCTACGGCTATCGACTTAACGGCAATAATCTTCTTGTCCTGAAACAGGAACAGATCGGGCCCAACAATCCGAACTTCCGCGCTGAAACGATGATGCTCCCGAAGAACATGAGCGGCGAGGCGATGGAAGAAGTCATCAGCGCGCTGCGAGTCTTCTCGACACAGCAGGGCGGGCAGCTCCAGGCCGTTCCATCGACGAATACGCTCATGGTTTACGATACGCCTGATAAGATCGAACAAATGCGATCGATGCTCCAAAATTTGACGCGAGGTCAACCGATTCTTGGCGTCAACGTTCCGGGAATCACAGCTAATGTAGGCGGACCGAACAACCTGAATGCGGGCTTGGCGCAAGGTGACGACGAAATCATGACGCTTCGCCCACAGTTCGTCTCGATCGCTGAAATCGCAAAAGGCGTCGAGATGGCGGTGGGGTCACAGGCTTCGTATGTGACGATCGATGGCGAAGAAGCGTTGATGGTCTCTGGGCGACCTGACGCGCTTCGACGCGCTTCGTACGTCTTGACACAACTGGACCGCCCTAGACCGCAAGTTCGCATAACCGCCTATATCTACGACGTGGCCTTGGGCGAAACGGAACGCCTAGGATTCGATTGGTCGAACCAATTCATGAGTCAGGGGCTTGATTCAAACGGCATACCTCGCAATCAGATCCGCAATGATGCTGGTCTGCTGACGCGCGCGTCGCCAACTTCGCTTGTCGGCGTTGCAACTCCGGTCGGTTCGACGACAACCGGCGGTGGAACCGGAGGCGGTACAGCGACAGCAGCTGCCGCGACCGGCCCGCAATGGGTTTTCCGAACACTTACCAGTCACTTCGAATTGAATACTGTTTTGCAAGCCCTTGATGAAACCAAAGGTGCGAAGCTTCTCGCCGACCCGCATGTGACGGTTCTCGATCGTCAGACCGCGTCAATCGATATTGTGACAAAGATTCCGATTCAACAACTGACACAAACTCAGCAAGGCGGCAGCATCGGCACAACGGCTTTTGAAGAAGCTGGGATCAAACTTCAAGTCATTCCGCGGATCTCGGCCGATGGAACGGTGCAGATGCAAGTCACGCCCGAGTTCAGTGTCTTGGCTGGCTTCAATAATGGCAATCCGGTAATCGATGCTCGGCGCGCCACGACCGTCGTTCGCATCGCCAACCAGCATACTCTCGTTATTGGCGGTCTTCGCCAAAAGACGATGGTCGAGACCGTTCGAGGCATCCCAGGATTGATGAATTGGAAATACGTCGGTCGATTCTTTAGCTCGCATAACACCGAGATGCGAGAGAGCGAGTTGATCGTGTTCTTGCAACCTGAAATAGTCGACGAACACATTACGGGACTTCCTCGCGAACAGATCGCTTTGGATAACCAACGAATCCAACTCAGTCGAATTCCAACGTCGACCATTGGAACATTCGTACCTGATTGCAAAGATCCTAATTGCCCGAGTCATCATCTTCGATGCCGCGTGAACGGCGGGATTCCTGATGAAGGATTCGTGATGCCAGCATCGTTTCCCCATGATAACGCAGTCCCGTTTCCGACGCGGACAGACGAAGTCCCCACGGGAAATGCCGCCCCATCTATGCCCCAGGCTGTACACCCCCAGCAAGGTGATTCCTCGGGACAAACGAATGTCACTCCGACATTCGTTGCACCAGTGGCGTTGCCAGCAGTCGACAACGGTGATACCAACGGCATCTTGCAACCGGCCGAAGCTTATAACGTGCCATAGTTCCCAAACTTCGACTATTCTGGTCAATCCAATCTGAACACCGCACTAGTGTATTGCCACTTAGATAAACATGGGTTGGGTGCCACTGGCTAT
>JANPLJ010000195.1:0-4630 GCA_031426475.1 Pirellulaceae bacterium
GCAGTCGCCTTAGGCGGCATGATCGGCACCGTTGCCCGATATTCTTTGGGATTGGGTATTTCCAAGGTTTGGACCAGTTTGAATTGGCCGCTGGCGACGCTTTTAGTGAACGTTTTGGGCTGTTTTGCTATCGGTATCATGGCTGCCGCCGCCAAACGCTGGCAGTTCCTCGACACGCCGATCGACCTTGCGGTTCGCGTCGGAATCCTCGGCGGCTTTACCACCTTCAGCTCGTTTGGGCTGGAAGTAATGCGGCTTTGGCAAGATGATCGCACCTTAGCTGCCTCTGGCGTGGTCCTGGCCAACGTTGCCCTCGCCTTGGGAGCCGTTGTCCTCGGCGACTGGCTGTTTAAGTGGATCTTCGAAGCTTGAAAGCATCGCTTGGCTTGCCAGATCTCAGGTAACCGAATTCGTCACAATTCGGACGAATCGGTAAAGACCACGGTTACAGCGATTCGTCCCAAGCTTGACGACTTCGGCTACGAGTCGTGGCGGCCCCTAAGTTTGCCTTGAACTTTACTCGCTCGACTGAACTTGGCTCAACCGAATCATCGAGACGAGCTCGTCGGTGTTGAGACGCCCTGCGCGGTCGGCACCTTCCAGAACCCCTGAAATGAGTTCGCGTTTGTCGCCGTGCAGCGCGAGAATTTGCTCTTCGATCGTATCTTTCGCAACAAGACGATAGACGGTCACACTTCGAAGCTGCCCAATACGATGCGCGCGGTCAGTCGCTTGATCTTCGACGGCCGGGTTCCACCATGGGTCCAAATGCAATACGTAATCGGCAGCCGTCAGATTCAGCCCTGTACCTCCTGCTTTGAGCGAAATCAAAAACAGATCCCCTTCTCCGTTCTGGAATGCGTCAACCGCATCCTGTCGCTGATTGGTGGGAGTGGAACCATCAAGGTATTGATATTTAATACCCGCCAGGTCTAGCGCCTTGCGTACAAGCAGGAGGTGTTGGACGAATTGGCTAAATACCAACGCACGATGTTCGCCTTCGCGAAGCTCTTCGACGATCTCCATCAACAAGTCAAGCTTGGCAGAAGACTTGTCCCAGCTCGCGTCGACCAAATGAGGATGACACGACAGTTGTCGCAATCTCGTTAACCATGCGAGGACACGAATTCTTTTTTGCTGTTCGTTTTCCGTTGTCCCTGTGGCATTGGTAAGCTCCGAGAGAGCGGCCATTCGAGCCGCATCATACTTCTTGCGTTCATCCTCCGAGAGTTCGGCGAAACGGATGATTTCATTACGAGCCGGGAGTTCTTTCAAAACCTCTTTTTTCGTCCTTCGAAGAATGAATGGACGGACGATCCGACTCAATGCTTGAAGACGCTCCTTACTGCGATCGCGTTCAATCGGTTCGGCAAAGTTCTTTCGGAACCGCTCCCATGATCCAAGCAACCCGGGACTGACCACTCGAATCAAACTCCACAATTCACCGACATGGTTTTCTAATGGTGTACCGGAAAGAGCGAGTCGCCAATCTGCATCGAGTTCACGTACGGCTTGAGCCGTCTTCGTCTGGAAATTTTTGATAAACTGGGCTTCATCCAAGACGAGTGTGTTCCAGGGGCGCGACGAGAATCGTTCGACATCGCGCTGAAGCAACTGATAGCTCGTGATCACCAAATCACCAGGACCTGCCATCTCCACCAAATGTTGCCGATCATGTTCGCGATAAAGCTTTGGATTGAGCGAAGGAGCGAATCGAGCACATTCACGCACCCAGTTTGTTCCAACGCTGGTCGGAGCAACGATCAGAGCTGGACCATTGGCCGCCCGCTGTAGCAATATCCCCAGCGCCTGGACCGTTTTCCCAAGTCCCATGTCGTCTGCCAAGCAACCGCCCAAGCCCCAATGACTCAATCGAGCCAACCATTCGTAGCCGGTTTTTTGATAGTCGCGAAGATCGGCGATCAATTCTTTCGGTACCTCGGGGTTGAGCTCCCGAGCTTGACTCAAACGCGCCATCGCATCTTGCCAGCGAAGATCGCTTTCATATGAGATATCCGATCCCAACGCCTCTTGAACGATCGCCGTCGCGGCTCGCGATACCTTCAAACTTCCAAGCTCGCTTTGAGCGACGTCGTGGATCGCGGTGAGTCGTTCGCGAAGCTGTTCCGAGATCATTGCGAACTGGCCATCGCCCAACGGAACAAATCGCCGTCGACTTCGAAGTGCAGCTAGCAACTCGGCTAATGGGATTTCCAGCCCTTCCAAGGTTGCGGTCCCATCGACGCCAAACCAATCGCGTTGACTGCTGAGACGAACCTGGAGCCGCTGTGGCGTGATCTCGCCAAGTATCCGCATCGCTTGGCTCTTCGGCCAACACACAGTTGGGCTATCGGGACCTAGGATTTGAAGCCGTTCGATTAAGTCGAGCGCTTTCTCTTCGTCTTCGGCCAACCACGTATAGGGACCTTCATTGATATATCGAGAAAGCTCGCAGCGGCTCGCGATTTCATCAGCTCGTCGCGACTCTTCTGCCAAATCGCGGATCAATTGAAATCGCCCAGCAGGCGTAACGATTCGCAATCGATCGGGTTCCATTCCTGGCACAGGTGGTTCCGTCATCGCGTCACAAGCGACGCGGAGTGCAATAGTCAGACCGTGAGGCAAGTGCGGTGACAAATGCATCTCGACCCCTGGATCCAACATTTGTTCAGGACCCGCCAACGACTCCGGAAGATTCAAGTGAAGAGAGCGGTCGGCTGAATTCAACGCCACGACATCGGCCAATTGCTCCGCCATCTCTTTATCGAAAGTCGCTTGTTTGCGATAAGCCTTCTCAAGTTGACTCAACATGCGACGCGTTTGGCTGTCGACTTCACTGACCCATAATCTTCCACGTGCGATTTCGCCAATCACCAAAAGAAACTTCGTCGGACTCACTTCGCCTATCATCAGCTCGCTCATCGGTGCATCGATACGATGCCCTCCAAAAAAGAGGCTCGGGCGATAGACTTCGTTATCATCCGCTTCGAGATGAAATTCCAAGGGAGCGAAATGGACTCGACAGGGAGTCAAGTATTCGTCGTCGAAGACTACGTTGGGATGATCGCGCAGCAAGCTCAAGCATTCGCGAACCGCAACAAGAGATCGTTCATGGTACGAGTCACTTGATACTTGAAGAAGAGTTGCTAACGTTCGATCGACGGGGTTCGTCAGAGCGATGTCAGGAACCTGTTCGAAGTAATTCTTTAGTTGCCTGCCTTTCGTCCAACCACCGCGCTTTTTCTCGGATTGAAGATAGCCCAAGATCTCGATTTTGGGACGGTAGAAACCACTCGCTGGTGCATTGAGCCCAGCGACTCGCCATTGTATGCGGCTAATCGACTCTTCTTCGCTCGTCGGTTCTTTTACTTCTACTTGAGCAAGCTCGCTAATGATACGACGCCCAATTTCTCGACCGTCCGACACACAGCTTTGTATCCACTGATCCGCGTCCTCCGCCGCGACGTTCGTTAGCTGCTTTCGCAGGTAGGCCAAGCAGGCTACCGAATGGACGCACGGCTTGTTGTCATAGCAACCGCAGACGACTGAGAGCTTTTGAACATTCGAAAATTCTGGTGTTGTCTCATGGCGCTCTGGCCTTCCGGCATCGAACTCCATGACGACTGCCGTTTCGTGGTCGCTGTAGCCGTACGCACCACCTTGCAATTCAAATTCCCAACGCCAAACTCGACCGCTGATCGTTAGACGCGGTCGCTCGGGGATCGTAAAGTATCTCGCTAGAATAAGTTGTTGCGGCTTGACTCGCTTTTCAAATAAATGAATCGCGCTGAGCAAAGTCGGGGAAAGGCCTTCGATATACTTTGATTCCAACGTAGCTTCTGGCTCCATAAATGCGGTCTCACATTCCATGCGTCAGGTCTTTGCAACAACGATCTCGTAAAACCGTCGTTGCCCACCGCGCAAGACTACCAGTGTGGCCGGAGGAACCCCTGTTTGGCAAGCCGAAAACAAACTTTTGCGTCGTCTGCCCTATTAAGAATCAAAGAATCGACCGGTCGCTGAACGATAGAGCGTCGCATAGGCCGGCCTTGACAGCTAAATAGAGTTGGCTCCTGTCAGTCACCAGAAATCGTTTACCGAGTCGATGCGCGAGTTAGCGTTAGAACTTCACCCAATCCTTGATTTGCGCGATCGCCCAATTGACGCAAAGCCCAACGGGAATTCGGAATCTTGTTTGGAGAATCTCCCAATAGTCCCGCCAAATGCCTCCAGACGAGCGGTAGGAAACTCAACTCGAACTCGCGCTCTGGTGTTAATTCTGCAGCGAAAATTTGCGTCGTAGGATGAGAAAGAATAATACTACCTCGCCGCATTCCGCCAGCCCAGTTCGCTCCAATTTCTCCCATCACAACGAAAGTTCCAGCAATCATCTGCGCCGCGCCGTAGTCTCCGGCGTTTCCTCCCACGAAAAGAGTTCCTCGACGCATCCGCTCGGCGGCTCGTGAACCTATGTCTCCCAGTACGATGCAGTCGCCCCCTTGCATTCCTCGTCGTTGGCCTACCGCAGGCCCACCCAAATAGTCTCCGGCCGAACCATGGATAACGATGGTCCCATTGCGCATTCCCATCGCAAGATAGTCGCCACAATTTCCAAGCACCTCAACGCGAC
>JANPLJ010000196.1:0-2335 GCA_031426475.1 Pirellulaceae bacterium
AGAAGATTCTCGTCAAATGTGACGCGCACAAACTGGCCACCACGCTTAATTCGCGTGCGAGCACGAGCATGATCGACCAAAATTCGACGCATCATGGTCGAAGCTACCGCTAAGAAATGACTTTTGGACTGGTAGTCGAAGCCCGTTTGCTTCTGCATTCGCATATAGACTTCATGAACCAAAACCGTCGGCGACAGGAAAACGGTCTGAACTTCGCCTACCAAATGATTTGAAGCCAATCGGAGCATCTCAGTATAGGTTGCATCTACCCAGGCCTCCGCTTTCGGAGAAGCCGGGACGGAATCCCCAGAATCGTCTGGCGAATCGCCATCTCGTTGACTTTCACTCACGGTTTAACTCCCCTAGAAGTCGCGGATTCTCGAGCCATTCGATGCCATCGTTCACTCCTTTTGTTGAATTTCTCAACTTTCGAACGTTCTCGCAACAATTTTTGGTGCATTCGGCAGAGGTTTTTGGCGTTTCTTTGACCGAATCTGCAAAAAGTCCTAAAACGTGGCTCTATGGTCGGCCTTCCTCCCAAGGCGTGAATCCAGGCAATCAATGAAAAAACGCGGAAATTCAGGTGCGCCATTTGAACGGTTTCGACGCGTTCTTCCATATCCCAATCCCAGCATCGTAATAACGAGCCAGCTCCAACCTAAAACAATCAAGAGTCATCGCGTCATGCTCGCCACATTATCCCCGCCTAACTCCTTCCAAATGAATCTCGCACATAACGCAATACATTCTATCCTGGTCCACTGGTTCGCGGAAAACGATCGTACCCTCGATCGTATCGCAGGAATGGCCCACAATACAATTCAACTTGAATACGAAGGCGAATTCCAGAGATCATCTGCCATTCAGATTTCACTGCTGGCTCCGTGCCAAGTTGTCATTGTAGAGATTCCATCGAGCGATGCCACATCGAGCAAATGTCTGAATCAATTCAGCCGTTTTACATCGCTTTTCGATGAAGCTATTCGACATGGAACCTATCCGACGATCATTTGCTTGGGAGATAACGTACCGGCATCGCAAGTCGTCGAATGGCTAAAGTTGGGTGTGTTTACCTATTCCGAAAAGTCAAGTGACACGGCGGCGATTATCAAAATGATCGTTGAAGCAAAAAAACATGCTTCTGTGAGCCTCGATAAGTTCCTTAGGTTTCAAAGCTTGATGAGAATATGGAATTCCATCGAATCGGACGAACTTGTCGTGTTGAAGATGATTTTTGAGGGGCTTCCGAACAAAACTATCGCTTCTCGTTTGAAAGTTAGCCAACGCACCATCGAAGCGAGGAGGCATCGCATCTTCGAGAAGCTTGAATCGAAATCGCTACCGATCGTCGTGCGCAGGATATGCGAATGGTACGAGCTCAAGCAAGAATTCCGTGGAGAAGCCTTTGAATAGCGGAAGCGTCGACCTCGATTTGGCACGAACGGCAATGTCTTAAGCAAGCGGCAGGCAAACTTATATCAGCGACATCACTTTATCGGACAGCTCGCGCTGTCGGTCTACTATAAGTCGATGTCATCTTAGTTCGCTTTGGGTACATTGAGAGCCGTCAAAACGTCCTGGACGGATAGGGCAGTCTTATACTCGACAATCCGATGCGAATCGCTGGCCTCGAACTTGTCGCGAACCGACCTAGCGACCGCAAGGATGATTAGCTCGTTCTTGAACTGATTCAGGACCGCCAGCTTGTGCTGCAGGTACTCCGGCGTCCAAAAACCGATGATTTCCAGCAGGACGCGTCGACCATCTGCATGTTCGAAAACGAAATCCGGTAAGAAGACGGACTGACCGTCGTGCAAGATCTCGGTTTCGCGGTGAAGCCGCCACGCTTCGGTTTCTGGTGACGCGATCCATTTCGCCGCGAAGGCTTCCTCGATCTTGGAATCAAAGGTTGTTCCCGTCGACGCCTGGCTCGACAAACCCGAGTCGCTATCCAGTTCCAACACCATCGAACCTCTCCACCTCGGGAGTTGAATCGACGCCGTCAACGACCAGTCGCGACATGCAAGCAGCCCAGGCAGAAACTTCGCCATGGCCACGCCATACCGATGAGTATGTTGTAACAGTGAGGCTGGCCCATCAAACACAAATTCATATCCCCAATCCGTCTTGCGAAGTCGATGCATCAACCGAGCGAGCTTCGCATATCGCAGAATGAGTTTATAGTCGGCTCGCGCCTTTACCACCAAACGAGTCGCATTGAAAAGCGCGACTTGCGTTTGAGCAACGTTGTACCTCGATAGAAGTAAACCGGGCCTTTCAAAACCTTGAAACGACCTTAGCTCGTGGAAATCAATAACGTCTTTAAAAAGCCTTT
>JANPLJ010000197.1:0-1824 GCA_031426475.1 Pirellulaceae bacterium
TGGGGGTGGGGGGGTGGGGGCCTGAATCGCTTGGAGACTCGGCCCCTCACCCCGGCCCTCTCCCCCGCAAAGCCGGGGGTGAGGGTGGATTTATTAGAATGACAACGCATCTCATAGAAATACCAATATCGCCTCGTTTTCAGCATTTTCATCAGACCACCACTCCACCACTCCACCACTCACCACTCACCACTCACCACTCACAAAACCCTCGACGACGCTTTCGACATTTCCTGGATCGCTTGGCGTACGAGGTCGTCGCTGGAAAGGCCTTCGGCTTGGGCGGAAAAACTCGGGACCAATCGATGTCGCAAAACGGGGAGTGCCAGGACGGAGACGTCCTCCAACGTTACATGATGCCGGCCGTGTAAAAGAGCTCGTGATTTGGCTGCCAGTACCAATTGTTGGCAGGCTCGTGGGCCTGGTCCCCAATCGATTCTCTCGGTGACCCATTTCAACGGCGAGCCTTCTCCGGGACGCAGCGCTCTTACGAGGTTCAAAATCATGGTCTTCACACTCTCTGGCAAAGGCACCATTCGAACCGTCTGTTGAAAATCGAGAATCTCTTGACCGCCTAGGACGGGCTCAATCTTGTTCGTATAGTTCGTTGTCGTTCGATCGATGATTTCTGATTCTTGATCGAAAGTCGGATAATCGACAACGACTTGGAATAGAAAGCGATCGCGCTGGGCTTCCGGCAACGGGTACGTCCCTTCTTGCTCAATGGGATTTTGCGTTGCCAAGACAAAGAACGGTTCAGCGAGTTTATATGTCTTGCCGCCGACGGTGACTTCATGTTCTTGCATCGCTTCCAAAAGCGCTGCCTGAGTCTTGGGAGGCGTGCGGTTGATTTCGTCGGCCAGCAAGATTTGTGTGAAGACCGGTCCGCGTTGGAAGACGAGTTGGCGATGACCGGTTTGTGGCGACTCCTGTATGATATCGGTTCCCGTGATGTCGGCGGGCATCTGGTCGGGAGTGAACTGGATGCGATGGAACGTCAGCTCCATCGACTCGGCCAACGATTTTACCATCAGCGTCTTAGCAAGGCCTGGTACACCTTGGAGCAGACAATGGCCGCGAGACAGAATCGCAATCAGAAGCTGCTCGATAGTGTCATCTTGGCCGACAACGACTTTGGCGATTTGCTCCCGGATCTTTTGGCAAGCGACTCGCAAACGCTCGGCCCGTTCAAGATCATGACTATCGGGCGGTGCGATCGGTGGACGCATTCAAATACTCCGGAGGGCGAACGAAATTAGTCGGGTAATGGTGGGAGAGGCGGATAAGGGTGGGGAATTGGCTATGTATTGCAATTCGCGTTATACAATTTCGCGTAGCGCAACATTCGCCAAAGCCCTTCCTATTCTACTCGCCAAGTCGATTTGGTCAGCGCGTCCTGGAAGAATTCATTGAAGGAAGCTATCCGGTATAGCTCTTCGTAGCCGAATTCGTAAGAATTCGGAGGAAGCTCTGTAATCGTCGATTGTCGTGCTACCCCCGACGTTTTACAACTTCGACTACCGTTCGGACATCTGATTTGCAGCCTGGATACAATTTCTTCATCCAGTCAACGCGCGAGACGGTTTGTATCGTTAGGTTATTCCAGGAGCGAGCGACATGCCTGCGGTTGCTACCGTACTTGTACTATTGTGTCTGGTAACGATTCTGTCGGTGTTGACGCGACGTTGGACGGTCCCCTATCCGACGATCATGGTCTTGACGGGACTGGCGATCGCTTTGATCCCAGGGTTGCCGGAAGTCCATTTGACGCCTGAAGTGGTATTCCTCGTCTTTTTGCCCCCGCTCCTTTATGCGGCAGCCTGG
>JANPLJ010000198.1:0-2077 GCA_031426475.1 Pirellulaceae bacterium
AACGCATAGATCAAGATCATCCGTATCATCGATGCGCATGCCATAGATTCCAATTCCGCACGAGAATTGCAATCCGGCGATGGTTACCCACCATCCCCAATCCTCGCAAACAACAAGTGGTGTCTCATAGCCCTGTTGGGCTAAACGGAGTTGCAGGTATTGCGCGAACGCTTTTCCATACATGCCTTCGTTGACAAGTTCGTCGTCCTCGCCGGGCAATATTCGCAGCTTCGGCGACCGTACATGGATGAAAGCATTCGAGTTCATAAATGGTGCGTGCATCTCTCATTCTGGCAGAAGCCACCATTTGTCGAATGGCGGCAAATAAAGAGGACAGAAAAAAGGACAGGCCAGGCATTTTCCGCTATTTTTTGAACCATTTCTTCCCCTGCTTGGTTAAACTCTGTCCTCGTCGACAAAATGATGTAATTCCTGGCGAATGCGTTTGAGAACTCTTGCTTTCGACTTGAGGACCGCGTTGATCGACATGCCCAGGAACTCGGCGACTTGGCTTGTTGGAAGATTCTCTACCCAGGGCTCACTCCCGCACTATAGAATCCCGCGGGCTTGCCCCGCGGTTCGTTCGGTTTTTAGCTACCCAGGGCGACGCGGGCGAGAATCCCGCGGCCGTTCCAAACTGTAGCGAGAAGCCGAACCATCTGCGGGGCGAGTCCACGGGATTTGGCGATTGTTTGTGTGCGAGGGACGTCGCTATAATGTGCGAGTTCGAAATCAAGAGGGGCTATTGCATGTTGATTCAACCGTATCTTCAAGAAGAGCTCAAGTTTGCATGGTGCAATCGAGTCTTCTTTCGCGTTCGAACTCATCGCCGTCAAGCGATTGATTCTCTTGCTAGCCTAGAAGCGAAGGCGTTGGAGGCTCTTGTCTCGCACTACGGAATTCATGTGCTTGAGTTCTCATCATCAGCGCACGAAATCCGAGGACTACTGAGTCTAAAACCAACCGAAGCCATTTCGACTGCGATTAGCAAGACAAAAGGCCGGATCAGCAAGTGGCTTACCGACAAAATCACGAACACTCCATCCCGCCAAAAACCTCTCGCCACCGGCTACTTCGCAATCACCGTCGGGCAATCCGAAGCGGCTGCCATCGACGAGTATCTCGAAAAGCAGGCAGAGCATCACGAATACGTCGATCGAGTCAGACCACCCGTTTTTTGTCGATCGATCGCGTATCCCGAGGTGACTCGTCAAACATTGTATTCGGATCACTCCGTTACGTTCCTTCGGTACCACTTGGTTTTCACTACTCCTTATCGGCGGGGAGTCTTCACCGATGAGTCCGCGGATCGCGTTGCAGATTGTTGGCTTGAGATTCAGCAGTCATTTTTGATCGACAAGGTATCGTTTCTTCCAGACCATGTGCATGTTGCCGTCTCGGTCCATCCGACGGTCGCGCCTGCTGTCGTTGTCTGCGCATTATTGAATCGAGCTCAAGAGACGATGTGGAGTGAATTCTCGAGTTTGGTTGTGAAGGCACGTATCGACCGTCTATGGCAAGCGAGCGCGTATATCGGATCGTTCGGTGACTTGTCGAGCAGTGCCGTAGCCGCTTACATGCAAAGCTGGTCGGCATCAAAGTGCCATTGAACGAGAGCTACAGCGAGTGATGCTGTTAATGGATTCATGCGCGAAGCAGCGAATAGGGCAATGAATGAAGCAGCGAATAGGGCAATGAATCACGGGCTAACAGTTCCAATGGCAATGGCTTGCCCGGTGGATCGTTCTGTTTTTCGCTAACTGGAACGAGTAGCACACGGCAGAATCCCGCGGGCTCGCCCCGCGGATCTTTCGGTTTCAGGCTAATCATCGGAGCGAGCGCGGGAGTTTCGCCGTCGGTAGCAAAGAGCAGAAGCATGCGTGGGATTCGGGAGGCGCGTGTGAGCTCGCGGGTTAGCTGAAAGCCGAACGATCCGCGGGGCAAGCCCGCGGGATTTGGGAGGCGCGTGAGAGCTTGAGGGTTAGCTGAAAGCCGAATGATCCGCGGGGCAAGCCCGCGGGATTTGGGAGGCGCGTGAGAGCTCGCGGGTTAGCTGAAAACCGAACGATCCGCGGGG
>JANPLJ010000199.1:0-1226 GCA_031426475.1 Pirellulaceae bacterium
AATCGAAATGGAGCCCAAGGGAGCCGATGGGCCTGCCGCTGCCGCCAGGCTGCTGCGAGTTAAAGAACCCAAAGAAAACCCCTGCGCCTGGTTCCGACTTTGTAACTGCGAAGCTGCCTGAGGCGCTGAATGCATCATCAAGCGTCTTGGCCGGCGACAGTTCCGTCGCGTAGTAAGCCGGGGTAGTTGAGCGCTGGACACGTCCGCCGATTTCACCTTGGAACTTGCCAGCGTAATTTGTTTTACTGTACCCGAAGGCTTGAGTGACCCTTGGCAAATTGTTTGGGACAACGCGGTTGTGGTGCTCATCCCAACCCGGATCGCGATCGAATGATTCGCTCTTGAGCTGCCCATGAGAGCTTGGGTCTCTCATGTCCCATAATCGGATCGAAGTTTCTCCGCCTCCGCCGCCGCTGGCCAGAATGTTTCCATCTGGAGAAAACGTGAGCGATTCTACACGCCCCGTGTGACCGGTGATGGTTCGCAACAAACGTGCCGACGCGGTATCCCACAACTTAATTGTCGTATCTTTCGAGCCGCTGGCTAGGCGTAGGCCATCGGAAGAAAACGCGATCGAGTCTACCTCTGCGGTGTGCCCTTCCAAGATATGCAACAATTTGGCCGTGGCAATGTCCCAAAGGCGTATGCTATTGTCGCCACTGCTGCTCGCGAGCAGTTTACCATCAGGCGAGAGTGCAAGCGATTCTAAATCGCCTGTGTGTCCTTCAAGGATAACCTGTTGTGCACCGCTACGCGTGTCCCAAATTCGAATCGTCCGATCGCTCGCAGCCGTCGCGATCCACGTGCCATCGACTGCAAAGACAACTGATTTTACCCGCGCAGTGTGGCCATGCAGAGTCTGCTTCAGATTGCCACTCGCCACTTCCCACAGCCGTACGGTATTGTCGAGACTCACGCTTGCGATTGTCGTCTGGTCGGGCGAAAATGCCACCGATCGGACCACATCGGTGTGGCCTTCAAACGTGCGGAGTTTGTCGAATGTAATCGCATTCCAAAGCCGGATCGTCCTATCGCCGCTGCAACTCACCAACATGTCACCCTTCGGTGAATAGACAACGCCATACACGTCGAGCGTGTGCTCTGTTAGCGTGCGCAGGACACGACCCGACGCCACGTCCCACAACTTGATCGTACGATCGCGGCTGCCGCTGACAAGGGTCCGACTATCCGATGAAAACTCGACCGACATCACCGATCCCTGGTGC
>JANPLJ010000200.1:0-2973 GCA_031426475.1 Pirellulaceae bacterium
CTAATCGCCAGTATGAACACGCTCGTTCCCAGGCTTCTGCGATCAGCGAGAAGTGTCGAATTCCTTTTTATCTACCGCAACTACTGAGAGTCCTCTATGAAATCCATTTGGCAAGGCGTCTTTCCCGCAATTACCACTCAAATGAACAAGGATGGCTCGATCGATCTCGAGGCTACCGCGGCACATGCGGAAGTATTGATCAAGTCGGGGATATCCGGCCTCATTTTCTTGGGTTCACTCGGCGAAAACCAGCCGATGACGCCGGCTGAGAAACGGCTCGTGATCGAGGCGATGTTGAAAGCCGTAAGCGGTCGAGTCCCCGTCGTGAGTGGCGTTGCGGAAACGAGTACCGCCGAAGCGATTCGATACGTGCGGGATGTGGAAAAACTTGGTGTTGCTGGGGTGATGTTGCTGCCTGCCATGCTCTACCGAGCGGACCCGGACGAGACGATGGCGCATTTCAAAACGGTTGCCAAATCGACGGGCTTGCCGATCATGGTCTACAATAATCCTATCAGCTATGCAAACGATATTACGCCTGAGATGTTTGCGAAGCTTGCCGACCAAAAAAACTTGGTCGCAATCAAGGAAAGTTCCGGCGATACGCGTCGCATCACCGATCTTCGCAATACCGTAGGTAATCGCTATTCCCTTTTCACCGGCGTCGACAACTTGGCTCTGGAAGCTTCCATCCTCGGCATCGATGGTTGGGTAGCGGGTAGTGGAATCGCTTTCCCCAACGAAAATCAATATTTTTGGGAACTCACTCGAAAGGGCGAATGGGACAAGGCTCGCGAAATCTATCGTTGGTTTACTCCGCTCTTGCACCTGGATGTGCATCCCAAGTTTATACAGTACATCAAACTCATGGTTCAAGAATGTGGGCTCGGCAAGGAATGGGTTCGCGCTCCACGACTCGTCTTAAAAGGTGAGGAGCGTAAGCGAATATTGAAGATTATTCATGATGGAATCGATGCGCGGCCGAAGATCCCCGCTCGGAGTGGGAAGGGGAAGGGGAAGAGTTGAGAGTTGAGAGTTGAGAGTTGAGAGTTGAGAGTTGGCAGTTGAGCTGGGCGGCTATGGTAGCGGAACGGCACGAGCCGTCCGGTGAAGTGCGAGAAAACTCAGAAGAACCCGATGGATGAATTACATGACGAAATGGATATGCATTGGATGTCTGGTTTGGCTTGGAATGGCTAGTACCAGTTTTGCACAGTCGGCCGACGAAAAACTTGAGAAGTTCTTCAAAGTCTATTTGGACGAAAGTTTTGAGCTTCGTCCGTTCGATGCCACGATGCTCGGCGATCATCGCTTTGATCACTTACTGGACGATATTTCACCGGAAGCTCGAGTACGTTGGCTAGAGCATTCTCGTAAGCAGCTAGAAAAGCTGAAGCGTGAGATTGTCGTTCAAGACTTGTCGAGATCGGGTCAAATCGACTACGAAATCTTTGGCGACGAGTTGATCCGAAATATTTGGCTTGCTGAGAATACTCGGCCGTTCGAAGAAGATCCGCGGGTCTACGGCAACTATATCAACGATAGTGTCTATTCGCTTTTGACTCAGTCGACATTGCCTCGCGAAAAGAATATTTCGAACGCCATCGCCCGCATCGGCCAGGTCGCAAGGATCGTGGAGACTGCGATCCAGACGTTGGAAAACCCGCCTCGTTCCGTACTGGAAACCGCTATCGGTCAATGCAAAGGCGCGATCAACTTCTACGAGAAAGGTATATTTGAACTAGTTGGCAACACTCCTCAACTTGCGTCGCTTCGGAAAGTGACGGTGCCAGCCCTTGTCTCGCTCAAGAAGTACGACGAGTTTTTAGAAAAGCAACTTCTGCCACGGGCAACAGGCGATTGGCGACTTGGGAAGGAGAAATTCTCTAAGAAGCTTGACTTGGTGCTCGATCTTGGTCGAACGGCCGACCAGGTACTTGGCGATGCCGAGCGAGAATTTGATCGCGTGCAAAACGAACTGTATGTAGTTGCCAGACAACTTTGGAGCCGCTATTTCCCCGATCGCATACTTCCTCCCGACGATTCACGTGGACGCCGTGAAACGATTGCCTTGGTGACGCACGCAGTTAGTCAGGAGCATGGCGAGCCATCGGCGTTGATTGCGGACGCTAGAGCTACGGTGAAAGGCATTCAAGACTTTATTCGAAAGAAGGACATCCTTCGGTTGCCTGAGAACGATCGCTGCCAAGTGATCGAAATGCCCGAGTTTCGGCGCGGCAACTCGTTGGCGTATCTCGAGTCTGCGCTTCCGCTGGATCCACAGGGTGCGAGCTTTTACGCCGTTAGTCCGCCGCCATCGCTTTGGGATGCAACGCGAGCTAAGAGTTTTCTTGAAGAGTACAACAAGCACATGCTCCAGGTTTTGACGATTCACGAAGCGTACCCTGGGCACTATGTTCAGCTCGAGTATTCCAATCGGTCTCCGTCCGTGATTCGTAAGGTTCTGCAGTCGGGTGTCTTTATCGAAGGCTGGGCTGTCTACACCGAACAGATGATGTTAGACCAAGGTTATGGCGACGGTTCTTTACCGCTTCGATTGAACCAACTGAAATTTTACTTGAGGGCCGTCGCAAATACGATTCTCGACCACAAGATGCACTGCACGAATATGTCCGATCAGGAAGCACTGGCTTTCTTGACAGAGGAGGCTTATCAATCAGACGGTGAAGCGAGACTGAAGATCGTTCGGGCCAAGCAGAGTTCGGTTCAACTAAGCACTTACTTCACGGGCCGAATGGCTCATTATCGGCTTCGCCAAGAAATTCAACGTGAGATGGGCGACGCATTCGAGCTCGGACGTTTTCACGAAGCGGTTCTCGATCACGGATCGGTCCCGGTGAAATTCCTACCAGAACTGGTGCGACAGCGCCTCAAACAACCTCGATCATGAACGTCTCGATCAAAAAAATACATGTTATTGACTCGCACACCGGTGGCGAGCCGACGCGCGTT
>JANPLJ010000201.1:0-1767 GCA_031426475.1 Pirellulaceae bacterium
CGTTTTACGGTTGTGAACGCTTCGACGTCGCAAGCCCCGCCCTTAGAAATACTTGATCGAAGCAAGTATCGTTGCGCTACCGTGGACGCGAACGAGATTCAAGCATCACCGTCGCCGCCCGAAGATCGTTCCATCATTCTCGATAACGCTTCGATACTTCCCATTTGGATACCGTTTGAACAATTGAAACGTGAAGTAATCGAACATTTCCAACAGACACCTGAATGCGATCGATGGCTTGCGATCGATTCAGAAACAACATCTCTTTCTGCACGCGACGCGGAGCCTGTCGGGTATTCGATCGCTTGGGCTCTCGGTCAAGCTGCCTATCTCCCTGTACGAGGTCCACAACGAAATCGACTTCTGGATCACACGGCCGTGCGACTCTTCCTGCAACAACTTCTCGAAGATGCGACGATTCAAAAAATTGGACAGAACATCAAATATGACCTTATCGTCTTGCGAGGCCAAGGGCTTTCGGTCAATCGCATCGCAATGGACACCATGGTGGCGGACTATTTGCTAGAACCTGGAGGACGGAACCACAACCTCGACGAACTCGCAAAACGCCATCTTGGACACCAAACGATCACCATCGATACGTTGATCGGAAGCGGAAAAGACCAGCGATCGATGGAAAGCGTCGACGTCGATCGAGTCGCAATCTATGCAGCAGAAGATGTCGATGTTCCATTTCGCCTTCGCCCCAAGTTGCTTCCCCAACTGGAAGCCGCAGAGCTCGCTGGCGTATTCAAAGAGATCGAGCTTCCGCTGATCGAAGTCCTGGCCGAAATGGAATTCAACGGCATCGCCGTCGACGTTGATCGGCTTTCGGAGCTGAGCGCAAAATTCGAAGATAAGATTGCAATTCTTAAAGCAGAGATCATGTCGATGGCGGGTGAGGAGTTTAATCCAGATAGCCCTAAACAGCTCGCAAACATCCTTTTCAACCAGTTGAACCTTCGTGTCGTCAAGAAAACCAAGACTGGTCCCAGTACTGATGTTGATGTCCTTCAAGAACTGGCTGCGGAGCATCCACTGCCAGCAAAAATCGTCGAATATCGTCAAGCGACGAAACTGAAAGGTACTTACATCGACGCCCTCCCACGATTGATCTCGAAAAAGACCGGTCGACTACATACATCGTTTCGACAGGACATCGCAGCGACGGGCCGATTGAGTAGCTCGGATCCGAATCTGCAAAACATTCCAGTTCGAACCGAGGATGGCCGAGCGATTCGATCAGCGTTTCGTCCGGGGCCCCAAGGTTGGCTGCTGATGACGGCTGATTATTCCCAAATTGAACTCCGTGTCTTAGCTCACTATTGCAACGACGCGTCTCTCAAAAGTGCCTTTGAAAACGACGAAGATGTTCACGCCAGAGTAGCATCGGAAGTTCACGGGGTTCCTGTGTCGGCCGTGACGTCGGCGATGCGACGCGGTGCGAAAGCGATCAATTTTGGAATTCTCTATGGTCAAAGTCCGTTCGGACTCGCCAAAGCTCTCGGCATCTCCAAAGCTGACGCTGCAAACTTTATCGATACTTACTTCGAACGATATAGCAGCGTCCGCAATTTTATGCGAGAAACGCTGGATACATGCCGACGTGACGGCTACGTTAAAACGATCTCGGGAAGAAAGCGTTATCTGAAAGGGATTCGTGACTTTGGTTCGCTGAAGCCGCAGCAGCAGAAAACACTACTTGAACCCGAGAGAATGGCCGTCAATACCGTCATTCAAGGCTCCGCTGCCGACATGATCAAGATC
>JANPLJ010000202.1:0-1994 GCA_031426475.1 Pirellulaceae bacterium
CACCAATCTTGATTTGGCTCACGCGGCAGCTCTCCTTCGGTCTCGTCCCCGACCGTGTCGCCCCAAAGACGATTCATCGATGAAGCGAAAAAGGGTTTCGATCTCTGGAGTCAACTGGTCATTCCCCGCGAGAATCTCTCGCGCATGCTTGACACCGACTTTCGAGCGATAGAGAAGTTTATGAGCTTCCGAGATCGCGCGAATCGCATCGCTTGAAAAATTCTTACGCTTCAGTGCTACCACGTTCACGCATCGAGGCCGGGCTGGGAATCCTTCGGCTAGCATGTACGGTGGAACATCTTGAAGGACTCGTGATAAGCCGCTTACAAAACTATAGCAACCGATCGAAGCGAAATGGTGAACAGCAACACCGCCGCTCAAAGTCGCATCGTGTTGAACTCGCACGTGACCGCCAAGCATGACCGTATTGGCCATAATCACGCGGTCTTCTACTTTGCAATCATGTGCAATGTGAGCACAGGTCATGAAATAACAGTCGTTGCCAACCGAAGTAATTCCGTCGTCTTTTTCGGTGCCGCGATTGACCGTCACCGACTCGCGAAACACATTCGAGTCACCGATGACGACTTGGGTTGCCGCCCCTTGATACGAAATATCCTGAGGCTCAGAACCGATCACGCAACCTGGAAAGAAGTGATTGTCGCGGCCAATCGACGTATGTCCTGTGAGCGTCACATTGTTCTCGAGCCGGGTCCCGCGTCCAATTCGAACGTGCGGTCCGATCACGCTATGGTGACCGATACGCACGTCATCATCGAGTTCAGCTCGAGGATCGACAACAGCAGTGTGGGCAATAATCGTAGGCATGGATTGGATCCAGGGCTATCTAACACATAGTCTTAAGGCTTGGCCGAGCTTTTCAGATACGTGGAAATGGGTCTTGAAAAGGAACGTTGATCAATAAATCTGCCGATTCGTCGGACGATTGTTAGTCTTCTCATCGATTGGAATCAAGTCTGGTTTTGATACTTCGAACGGACGTAAGCGATTTTCTGTATTGGACGGCGCGAGCCGTCCGCTTTTAGTAGTGCTCTCCTAAGCTATCTTTCTGTAGGTCATCGATCGATAGATGTGAGAACGATTGCACTGTGTACTAAGCCATTGAGCCATTTCGCCATTCAAGTTATGCCCGCTTCGATAGGCGACTATTTTTCCTTGAAGTGACATGCCGCACAGCGCCAAATCGCCGACAAGGTCCAGCAACTTATGACGCGAACACTCATCATCGAATCTTAGCACGTTATCGATTGGGCCCTCATCGCCAAAAACGAGCAAGTCACGATGAGAGACATGTCGAGCGAGACCGCGAGCTTGAAGCTGCTCAGCCTCGCTCTGGGTCACAAAAGTCCTCGCGGCAGCAATCTCGTCGATAAAGACCTTGGGAGATAATGCTACGCGGAATGTCGAAGATGCAATGACGGAATCTTGTCCGTAGTCAAGTCGGTATTCGCACTGAAGACCAGGCTCGGCCGTAGGCAGAGCCATGATCCACTGCCGATCATCTCCGATCCGATGCGGTGCGTCGATGCTCACCACGGGACAAGCTTCGGATTGAGTAACCGTGCCAGCTTGTTCAATCGCCAAAGCATACGCCATCGCGCTGCCATCTAAGCCGGGAAGCTCGCGGGCCTTGCAATGGACAACACAGTTGTCGATCTCCATGGCATACAAGGCTGACATCGCATGCTCGACCATCTCGACCGAACATTCATCGGAATCCAATCGCGTTCGAAGCGATGCTTGGGTACGGTGCGCAGCAATTGCGGCCAGCGAAGGTTTGCCTGGAAGATCCACTCTCTTGAAACGAATTCCCGTGTTCTCCGACGCAGGCTCGAACGAAACCGTCACCGGCAATCCGCTCCAGTAGCCACGTCCGCTGACATGCGCAACCGTCGCCAGCGTTTTTTGAAGTCGTTTAAACCGCATCGGCATCCTGCCTTACGTTTTCGAGAGTGAACAAAGCTGTATTAGTC
>JANPLJ010000203.1:0-2619 GCA_031426475.1 Pirellulaceae bacterium
AGATTCTGACGCGTTAGCGAGCAGCTTGACGATTGAAATTACAGGAAAACCACTTGATCACGGGAAGACCACTTGCTTGCGCTTCGTGTTAGCGGAGAAACGAATCTCATTCGACACATTTCGGACAGTCGAACTAGGAACTCGAACGCTGCTGGCTATGCCATGAATCTTACAAGAATTGCTGTTTTCGCATTTGTTCTCACGAGCACGTTGTCTCAAGCAGCGATCTCTTCTACACCGAATGTAATTGTCATTCTTGCGGACGATCTCGGTTGGACCGATCTGGGATGCTTTGGGAGCGACCTATACGAAACGCCATACTTGGACGTGTTCGCTTCGGAGGGAATCAAGTTCACACAGAACTATTCGGCTTGCACGGTATGTTCACCGACGCGAGCAGCGATGCTGACGGGAAAGTACCCGGCTCGACTGCATATCACCGATTGGATTCCTGGTCAGATGCCTGACAACCCTATGCTTCTCGTTCCAGACTGGACAAAGTTCTTGCCGCATGAGGAGGTTACACTTGCCGAAGTCTTGAAATCTGCGGGGTATTCAACTGCCACTATTGGCAAATGGCACTTGGGTACACAGTCGCACTATCCTGAAACGCAGGGCTTCGATTTAAACATCGCAGGTTCGGACAAAGCGGCGCCGCCAAGTTTCCACGCGCCTTGGAAAATCCCAACCATCGCCGAAGGCAGGGACGGCGAATACCTCACTGATCGGTTAGCCGAGGAAGCCGTAAAGATTATCGAAGAGTCTCCCGATAAACCGTTTTTTCTCTACCTTCCCCATTTCGCGGTTCACACACCGATTCAGGGTCGAGCAGATATTGTTGCCAAGTACCAATCGAAGCTTAAGCTGCATCATCGACACCGGAACATCGAGTATGCCGCGATGGTCGAGAGTCTTGACGCGGCGGTTGGGAGCGTTCTATCGAAGCTGAAGGACTTGGAACTCGATGATCGCACGATCGTCATTTTTACATCGGATAACGGTGGCCTTATCACACGTGAAACAACCACGAACGCGCCGCTACGGTATGGGAAAGCCTCGGCATATGAAGGCGGCGTGCGCGTACCGATGATTATCCGATGGCCGGGCGTAATTCAACCGGGTCGGGTTTCAGATACTCCCGTAATCACGATGGATATCTATCCAACGGTACTTGAATTAGCAGGTATCGCGAATCTCAAATCCAGTTCGTCGACTGGCGATTCGGGAATGGACGGGCAGAGCCTTGTTCCGCTATTGCGAGAGTCTGGGAAAATATCTGACCGCGATTTGTTTTGGCACTATCCACATCACCAGCACTATCAGTTAGGTGGGACAATGCCTTACGGAGCGGTTCGGTCGGGCGACTTTAAGTTGATCGAATTTTTCAATGACATGCATGTCGAGCTATACGACCTGGCGCATGACACCGGCGAAGAACGCGATTTGTCGAATCTTCAACCAGAACGCACCGCCAAGCTTCGGGAGAGATTACACGCTTGGCGTGCGCAAGTCGGTGCTCAGATGCCAATACCGAATCCGGCTTTCAATCCTTCCATGCCAGAATATACTCCGGCGGTTCCGAAAGCCCGCAAGGGACAATCCACCAAGTCAAAGCTCTAGCGATCGTGGCAAATCGCTCACTAGCTCGGATAAACCCATGGAGCTCGGTAAGTACGCTGAAGAAGCCGATTGGCTTCGTCATCGCCAGGGATTCTTTCCTTTTCACCGTCCCATTCGATACTTCGACCGAGTTTCAGCGATAGCATTCCAAGCAAGCTGGCATTCGTCGCGTGGTGGCCAATTTCGATATCGCACGTGGGCTTGCGTCCCGAGACAATGCTTTCAATGAAGTCCGCCCACAAAAGCTTGATGCTATGGCCATCGGGCTCTTGAAGCACTGCATCTTCGTGGATGATCGATTGCTTGGAGTCTGAGGGATAAAACGTCCACCCGTCTCGCCAGCCCATATGGAAAATTCCCTTGGTGCCATAAAAATAGCAGCCAATTGAATGCTTTTCAGCGTTGTTTGCCGCAAACTTGCGATGCTCCCAGGTCGCCGTGAAAGATTCAAATTCAAAAGTCGCAACTTGCGAATCGGGCGCATCGCTGGTTTGCTCCTTGTCGCTAAGAACGGCCGGACCACGAACAGGTCGTCCACCCGTGGAATAGACCTTCTTGGGATACTTTTCGCCGGACCACCAAAGGACTTGGTCCAACCAATGGACGCCCCAATCGCCGAGTGTCCCGTTAGCGAAGTCGAGGAAGTTGCGAAAGCCACCGGGATGAATCATTCGATTGAAGGGACGCAAGGGAGCTGGCCCGCAGTACATGTCCCAATCCAACTCTTCGGGTGGTTTGCTATTTGGCTTGGGCGCTTCGACGCCACCGCCACTGTGGGCAAACATTCGAACCATTCCGATGTCGCCGACCTTTCCCTCTCTCAGGAATTTCATTCCTGAAACGTAATGGGGGCCAATTCGGCGATGTAAGCCAACTTGCACGGTTCGGTTTGCGGCTCGCGCCGCATTCAACATCGCTCGGCTTTCCATGATTGTGTGGCCGGTCGGTTTCTCGACGAAGACATGGGCACCGGCATGGATTGCCGCGATGGAATTCAGC
>JANPLJ010000204.1:0-2940 GCA_031426475.1 Pirellulaceae bacterium
AACGCAACCAACACAACAAACTGGAGCGTGCGCGCTCGAGAGGTAGGGCGAAGTGAAATGAGGAGGATCAACACAATGCCGGGCATCCAAAGAACAAACATCGATCGGGTCGCAATCATGGCTGCCATCGCTAGCGCAAGAAATAAAACGGGAAAGAATTCTGCTAGTCGATACTGAGGGTGCGGAGTTTTCTCGAGCCGCAGCCCGAACCAAAGAAATAGCGTTGTCCAAAGAAGAGCTAGTGGCTCGGACAAAAAATCAATTGCGTACGTCCGTACCGTACTATCGAAAACGGCCAAGACGAGAGTTGCCGCGGCGGCCATGGGTGCTGTCCATTTGTTCGATATAATCTTTCGCGTAACGTCGTAGGCGATCAGCACAGCTAGTGAACCAGCCAATCCAATGGCTATTGCCGACAGACATCGAAAGACGGCAAACGAAGTTGAATCGCGTCCCGCAACGCGATAGATGACGGCAAGAACCAGCGGTACAAGCGGTGGTCGGACAGTGGTTGTCCCTGCCTGCTCGTCTCTTTGAAGATGTGGGTATTCATCGGCTGAACCATCCGCTAGGTAAGGTGCCTTCCATTGCGGATCGTCCCAAGCAAATGCAAAACCTTTTCCGATGCTTAGGCTATAGCCGATCGATTCATAGTCGGGGCCATCGCCGATTGGCAATGGAGGCCGATAGAACTGGGGATGCTTAACAACGTGATATAGCTGCCATGGAATCAGGATCGCAAAAGCGAGAACTAGCCAAGCTCGACGACCCATGGTTTGGTTACATCGAAGACGGTTGGAAGAACCATACAATGGTCAGAACGGCGCACACGGAATAGGCTAAGAATAAACTGGGACGCCACAATCGGAGCGGTGGCATTTCGGTTCCGCGTTCGAAAAGCTTGCTCAGCATTCTGAAGTAATAACCGGCAGCAACCACAGCATTCAATGCCATGACAAGGGTGACCAGAATCACATCCCACCGGTCCGTTCCACCCGCTGCCAGGAAAATTTGCAGCTTGGCAACGAACCCTGCCGTAAGTGGTAGACCGATTAGCGAAAGCAAGCAGATCGACATGGCGATCGACGCGGCTGGACGACGATAAAACATTCCCGACAGACTGCCGAGCGTCGTCGGTTGGCCACCGGCTTCGTCGATCTCGGCCATCGCAGCAAATACTCCCAGCGTCATTGCGGCATAAGCAGCCAAATAGGTAAAGATGATACCTTGTTCCGCTCCCTCCAAAAGAAGCGTCGACATCGCCAACAGCAGATAGCCCGTGTGAGCGACACTTGAGTAGCCCAACAATCTGCGAAGGTTGATTTGAGAGCTTGCCATCGCATTGCCAACGGTCATCGTGATCGCGGCTACCAGAAGCATGGCCGGCACAACGCTTGGGGCCATTGTCATGGCAACCGCTTCATTGTTAAGGATCTTGATCATCGCAACAAAGCCAGCGACCTTCGGAAGATAGCTCATCGCGGCTGCGACCAAGAGCGAGGTCCCTTCGAAGACATCCGGTGCATAGAAATGAAACGGAACGGCTGTGATTCGAAATGCGAGACCGCAAAGAACCAAAAGTACCGCCAGCGTTGCGAACTTGCCGAACGCACCACCGGCCAAGCACTGGTGGATGACAGTCAAGTCCATAGAACCACCAATGCCGTAGAGGTAGCTTACGCCCAACAAAAACAAGCATGATGAAAATGCGCTGAGCATAAAGTACTTCAACGCAGCTTCCAGACCAGGATTTTCTCCGCGCGCAATACTCAAAATAATGTAAGTCGGAATACTCACTAGCTCCAATGCGAGAAACATGGCAATTAGATCGTTGGATGCACCCACCAGCGGAATACCAGCAAGAATCAAGAGCAGGCAACCATAGTATTCGGCAAGATATCTCTTTGGACCGATAGACCAACCGAGCAACATCAAAATGAAACCGCCAATCAGGGTCAATCGCTCCGCGGCGACCGACACGGCATCAAAACGAAACAAGCCCAACGTCTCATTGGACGCGAGCACTTTTGCGTTCGACATCAAATGAAAAGCGGCGGCAATGATCAAGAACAAGAAGGCAAAGCCTCCTAGTAGATTACGTCGATTGTCTATCGAATGATTCGTCACCGGACCAAGAACGATGCTTGAGCACAACAGCAAGCTACCTCCGACAATCAACGCAAGAGCTGGCGCCAACATTTGGAGAGTCAGTGAGAAATTTTCGGCAACAGGCACTTTGTAAACCTCTATTCTGATTGACTCAGCAACAACGACGAATCAACGTTTGGATGCAAAATTTTGACAGCCGGCTCTAGCGCGTAGGCCATCTTGTCGGTATCGGCTTTCAGGAAATCGACAGCGGAACTTGGATAGACGCCGATCACCAAACAAAGCAGGGCGATCGGAACCAATGCGACGAGCTCGGTGGCACCGATATCCGACAGAAGATTCGTTTTACTGTTCGTGTGCCCGTCACTTCCAAACATCAAGTACTGCAATACTCGTAGGCTATACCATGCTCCAAGGACTGTTCCCAACACGGCGAGCGCCGTAATCGGAAATGAAACTCGCATCATCCCTGTCATCGCGAGGAGTTCGCCGACAAAGCTGTTCAGTCCCGGGAGACCGGCTGCCGCAAGCGTAAAAAAGACCATCAGCGTTCCAATACGCGGATAGGCCGAGGCGAGTCCGCGACTTTCGTCGTTCAATATCAAGCGTCCTCGCCTCTGTTCGATCGCTGCAAGCAATAGGAACAATGCTGCCGTAATTAATCCGTGATTGAACATTTGGATCGATGCTCCAGCTAGCCCTTCGCGGTTCATCGCTGTTATACCCAACGTCACGAAACCAAGGTGTGATAGCGACGAATAGGCCAATAGCCGCCGAAGATCTGTCTGCGCGAGCGCAATCATCGCACCGTAAACGATTGCAATCGCCCCC
>JANPLJ010000205.1:0-5189 GCA_031426475.1 Pirellulaceae bacterium
TGCTTCGAGCGGTTGTGTTCGCATGGTACCTTTGGACGACCAAGCCGCCCACGGAATCACAGCTGGACAACACGTCGTTCTTTCAATGCAACCAGCGGTAGAGACGGTGAAGCCTGTCAGCACCCGCAAACGCAGTATGACGAAGTAGAGATCTGCAAGACTTTAGGGACAAAGCCATACGCTGGTTTGGGCTTCCAGCCAACGGCGTCAAGATCGTGCACAAGGGTTCGATTCGCTTTCAAAGTAGAATCGAACCCTTGTTCCTTTTGGGGGTATACGGCGGTAACAGATTTGCCGGAGGATATGCCTCGAGCGACTGCATTTGGTATAACTTCCTTCGGCAGCAATCTTGCCTCATTGGATTCGGCGATTATCAAGTAAGTGAAGGGAGCCATCGATGAACGTCCGGCGCCAACCATCTGCAACATCAAAACCTGTGGCAAAACAGTCGTGGCGAAAAGGAGCCGAGGCCAAGCCGAAGTCAGACAAACGTTGGTCATCCAGCCCAACGAAGCCTGACGTGCTTTTCACACGCAGCTTCAAACTGTTCGCTTCGTTTGCCTTGTTGTTGGCGACGATGATAGGCGTCATCGTCTATCTAACGCGTACCGACGACATGGCATCGATGGTGGTCATGCCCGTCGATAATTACCAGTATCCATGGGCTCCCAACGGTTGGGCCCAAGAAGATGCTGAGTGGCTGGAAGATCGATTAGAGAAGCAGGAAAAGAAAATCAATGTGATCGTTGCCAAGGAGATTCCAGAACAAAAATCGGTTGACGACTGGCTCAGCTTCCAACTCGATAACGATGATTTTGTAGCGGGCGGACCTGGCGGCGGAGTAATCTGGCGACGATACGGTACAGCGATCATTTATCTTTCCGCACATTTCTCCATCGACCAGGATGGGCAGCCATGTGTGATGTCGCCAACCGCTCTAAGTACGGATGCATGGCAAGCCGCGACGCCCGTGCGACTTCAAAAGGTTCTTGATACGGTCTCCAACCATCCAAAATTGCAAGCCAGCCAGATTCGCGGGATACGAAAACTGGTCGTCCTCGATCTTGGTAAGCAGCCAGCGAGCATGATCTTGGGGCGATGCAACGATGCATTGCATGCGGCGATACAGCGTGTTGTCGAGGCGCAAACGGACCGCAACATGGCTGTCGTCCTTTCTTGCAAAGACAACCAGCGAGCCTGGACCGCGCCGGAAATCGGAGGCTCTAACTTTGGAATCTGGTTCACGCATGGACTGAGTGGATCAGCCGACAAGAATCGGAACGGTCGCATCCAGTTAAAAGAACTTTTGGACTATCTCAAAACGCAAGTCAATCTATTTGCCAATTCGCATCGCGCGGCGTATCAAGAACCGGTTTGCTTCTTCCCCACAGGAAACCCAATCGACTTTGACATTGCGTTCTCAAAAAAATCATCCGATACAGAGACGCCAAGCGCTTCGATGGCAAAATCAATCGAGACCAAGTCAGACGACGACCTTGCTAGGCAATGGACAGAGTTTGAAAATTGGAAAGAAAACGAACTCGGATACGATGCTTGGCTGGTTTCGGAAGTAAACAATCGATTGGTTCGTGCGGATCAATTGTTGTTGGCAGGGCCTTCACATGACACACAGCTCAAACAAGAGATCGAAAAAACTGCCGATTTGATGGCGTCGCCTCCGCGTTGGCCAATCTCCGTCGCTGGGCAATCGCGAGCGAAAGGTATCGAAGGCGAATGGAAGAAGTTGTCGGCCGATATTGCAAAGCCGATCACCGATTGGCTGGATCAAGTGGCAATCGATGGCAAGGTTCCTGAAAAACCTCCAGCCGTGTCAGAAGAGCTGGCACATGTTGCCGCATGGTCCTGGCTAATGAACAAAAAGGATACTCTCAACGCGCAAGGCATCCAGCGAATCCGAAGAATGCAAACCGAAGCCATTCCAGATTCATCTCAAGCGGTACTTTCACGCGATCGAGCTCTTTTGAGAAGTCTGGTCGAACGCTTCAACCAGCTGATGGAAAACTCGCAGATTGGCGATGAACGTTCGACGGCCGAAAGGCTGAAAGCGATGGTCAGAATACTCGATGCCCATCGGCAACTCGAGGACGCTTTCGATATTCAAGATCCTCGTCTCGGAAGTTGGCTTGCAACGCAAAAAGGACTCTTGCAGTCTTACTTGAAAGCGGTCGACTACTGGTTCGTGGGATCCAGTTTGGCGTTGGAAGAGTGTGACCAACTGTTGGGACTAATGTTTGGAGATTCGGTCGACAGTCGAACGTCAAAACTGAAGCAAGCTGCCGACGAGCGAAAGAAATTGGAGACGGGATGGAAGCTTCATGACGAGATGGCTTTGAGTCTTCCAGTGATGCTTTGGACGTTCGACAATCAAAGTTCGTTATTCTCGGAAAGTCGTCGAAGACTGAGAGATGGTTTCCCAAAGTTAGTCGATGGTCTTAAAGAACTCCACGTCAAACTTGACAGTGCGACCAAGAGCGAAGGTTTGCAGTTCGAAAGCCTGCGAAAGCTTTGGGATGATGCAAAAATTTCATTTTTAAGCTCGTTGATGAAACTCGTGCCAGAGAACGAAGTAGATGCCGCTTCCTGTCGCGATATCCTGCTTTGGATCGACCAGCCTGCCATATCACGGATCGACAAGCGATCCGTCCTCCGCAAGGGTTTGGTCGATCATCTCAGGTCTAATTTGAAAGAGTCGAATACGAATGAGACCAAGTTACCGTTGGTCGCGTTCGAGTTTCCCACGTTAGAGAACTGGGAAGAGAACAAAGCGGTTGATTTGTTACGAGAAGTGATGCAACTGGAATGGACGAATGACGAAAGCAGTTCATCGTTGGACGGCAAATATGGGCAACTCCATCGAAAAGTTTGGGGGGGCTCAGAAGCGCTTCTCGCAGAGGGAAATCGGCTTGCGGATATGGGGGTATCGATCCGACGAGCTTGGCAAGCGCAATTGGCGGCTCCTTGGTTAGCGCAACATCCAGCGAACTCCGCTTCGGCGAATTCTAAATGCCCAACTCGCGCACATTGGGCCAGCTCTGCTCAACTGGCTCTCCTCGCGATGGCCGATTTTGCGCGTGAGGATTTTTGGGTCTTGCCATCGGATGCGAACCTTGACGAATCCACCCAGTATTTTGCCAAGATCGCTCAGAACTGTATGGCGGCGGCTGGATCGAAGGGCTTGGCAGACGGCAATATCGGCGCAGAGATATTCAAAGAACGGGAAGCATCGCTTCAGAAAACATCGATCGCTTCTCGCGACTGGAAGGACGAACTGTGGAGCAGTGTGCCAAAGCAGCCTCTCGAAGGTGTCTCGGTACCGATTTCGGTTGCACAGCCCAAGAAGAACCAACCCCCAGGTATTGCGATGTTAGAGCATCCATTAGCTGCAATACCCGAGTCGGTTTCGGCAGACATGCCAACGAATATTAAAATCGATCTCGGTCGAATCACATCGTCCGCAGTGATTCTCAAGGCGAATTTTCGGGGGCGCTCGACCGAGCATAATCTTTCGATCAAACGGCCCACTGCCGAACTGGAACTGGCTTGGAACATAAAAAAAGCCGATGTCACGAAAATCCGAGTCAGTGCCGACCAGCCGGACTGTCAAGTTCTCTTCGTTCTCGATTGCTCGCGGTCACTTGATCCAGCCACGCTCGACAAGGCTAAAACAACTATTCTTGAAATACTTGACCGACTTCCCATCACTACCGAAGTTGGGTTGGTGGCCTTTGGCCATTCAGCAAGTTGGATGTATGCGAAGAGCGACGAAGTAGATTTCAATCGCCGATTTTTTCAAATCGAAGGTCGATCTCCGAACGAGCTCAATCCCAAGCGGACTCCGGAAAACGACGTCGATTTGCTCGTTCCATTTGAAAAGCTTTCCGATAAGACGATCGCGAAATTCCGCGACAAGTTAGACCCACTGGAACCGTTTGGATTTACACCTCTATATTACGCGATGAAATTTAGTCTCGACGAGCAAGCCAAGCGAAAGGGGTTGAAACAAAACTTAGTAGTCATTACCGACGGAAACATCAACGTGACCCGTGGCTCTGACGGTGCAGAACTGGGGCTACCACTGAGACCCCCTTTCATATTTTCCAAACAAGCAATCAGTTCTGAGATTAGGCGCCTTCGTGAAAGCTTAAAACTCAACTTACAGCTGGACGTCATTGCCTATCAGTTTAAGAACGCGAGTTCAGGGGAATTGGAAGAGCTGGCAGGCAAAGAGCATTTTCATATAGCGTCCGACGAAGAGAATGAACTCTTGCGGGTTGTTCGGAAAATTCTTGGGCTGAGGTCGTTTAACGTTCGCGTCGAAAAGGAAGGTGCGTCGCCGACCGACTTTGGTTTTTCAAAACCCATTCAAACCGGAAAACCAACCAGTGTGCGGCTTGCAATCACAGACACACAAAAAAGTATCGACTTCGTAGCAATCGGTGGTGAGTTTCTCGATGCAAAGTACGATGCGGACCGCAATCAACTTCGATTTAGTCCCTTGGGCGAAGAGTTTGAGGATTTTTGTGATGTTCCCATCGGCGATCAAAAAGTAAAGATTGGTACTCTCTTTGGAGACCGGATAGGAGGCAATCAATACATTCGCGTTGCGATTCAATCCGCGGACCCTCAACAGCCTTCCGTTCGCCCACGTCGATTGTGGCTGGAATTGGAAGTTCAGCCCCGAGGTTCCAAAAACATGCAGACGCTTGGTGTGTCCGATGTCGAGTGGGAGACCGATCGCTTTGCTCCGGTCTTCAGAATTCCCATTCTCAACGGCGTGCCAGAGAGAATTCGGGTGTGGTTATCCTTCGAAGATGCCAAGACGGCCTCCCTGAGCATTCCTTTTACGAAATGGGATTCCAAGGGAGGCTCTAAAGAATTCCCCGACATCGAAACGCCGATCGGTGAAACCGAGAGCAAGTACTGGGTGTTGAGCTGGGGGCAACCTATCACTAGTCGACTAGCGTGGTCCTTAGATCCGCCACCCAACGACCGAATCGAATACACCGTCGGCTCCATGCAGCGACAACGATATCGCTACCGAAAAAAGCCGGATGACGATGTCGAAATCCGAATCGAGAAAATGCCCGCCGCAGATCGCCCCAATACCGGCGGCTGGTCCACGTCGGAGTGGCTGAAGGTTCCAAAGGAATAAGTTTCCGGAAACCGTT
>JANPLJ010000206.1:0-3887 GCA_031426475.1 Pirellulaceae bacterium
TTCCGATGATGGAACCGAGCGTATCATAGACGAATACGCCGGTCGGATATCGAAGTCGATACGTGAACCGGATACGGGCATCTACAACGCACTCAACAAGGGAATTCGAGCGGCTAGCGGTGATATCGTCGGATTTGTGCACGCCGACGATGTGCTGAATGCGACTGATACCATCAAAAAGGTCGCCAGTGTATTTCTCGATCCATCGGTCGATGCGATTTATGGCGATTTAGTTTACGTGCACCACTACCGTCCCGACAAAATCGTGCGTTATTGGCAGGCGGAATCCTATGATGTGAGCCGCTTTCGTCGAGGATGGATGCCCCCTCATCCAACGTTTTATTTGCGACGTGAACACTACTGCGAGCTGGGAGGTTTTCGAGAAGACTTTTCGATTGCCGCGGACTATGAACTGATCCTTCGGATGCTGTACAAGCACCTACTGAAGGCGGTGTACATCGATGACGTTATGGTACGGATGAAATTCGGCGGAATAAGTAATGCATCGCTGTGGAATCGATTCAAATCCAACATCGAGGACATACGTGCGTGGAAAGTCAATGAATTGTCACCGCCAAGGGGACTACGTTTTCTGAAACCGTTGCAAAAGATCCAACAGTATTGGAAGCGGCCTAATTCGCCAATTGCCTTGGGAAAGGATTGCAAATTCGTTCCATTCTACGAAGAGGTCATAGATTAATTGGGGATCGTACCCACCGATTCTGAGAGATCAATCGTGATATTCATTGGATAACCGGCCGACACTTTGCTCAAACGCTTGCAACGGGCGATTGACTACATCGGTGATGAATTGGGGATTGCGATTTAACACACTTCAATGCCAATCGAAATTGCACAACTGTTAACCGACTTGCGAATCGCCCAGCGATCAGCTTGGGAGCTGGGCGAACGGATACTTGTCGAAAGTTATCTGCAGCGATACTCCGAGTTGGCCAATCACGAAGAATCGGTTCTCGATTTTATCTACTGCGAATATTGTCTTCGCGAAGAGTTGGGCGATCGCCCTTCTCCTGACGAGTACACCACTCGCTTCCCACAATGGGCCGCTTCACTTCAGCGATTGTTGGATCTGCATCAGGCCATGGGGATGGCCAACACATCCTCGACAACGAATCATTCTGATCAAAACGCATCCACGAACGATTCGCCGTCCAGTCTTGTCTTGACCGAAAACACTGGCCGAGAAACTTCCTTCGGCCAGTCGCGATAAAACCGTCAAGCTGTGGGATGCGGTCACGGGCCACGAACTCATGACACTTACAGGACATACCGGCAGAGTACAGGACGTCGCGTTTAGCCCCGACGGAAAACGGATTTTGTCGGCAAGTCTCGACGGAAAAGCCAAGATCTGGGATTCGGAAAGCGGAGCTCTTATTCGGGATATTCAAGGAGCGTCTCACTTCGCTTCATTCAGCCCTGATGGGAAGTGGATCGTCGCGGCGTTGCGAAATAGAATTCATGTGCTAGATGCCGAAACAGGACAGAAAAAACTCTCCATGGACGGTGGCGCGGGCCCGATCATCAGCGCCGCGTTCAGCCAAGATGGAATGCGAATCGTTTCGACTGGCGTCGACCCCGTACCCAGAGTTTGGGACGCGACAAACGGGCGGTTGATATTCACACTTCGCGGACATACAGGCAACGTTGATTCGGTGTCGTTTAGCCCAGACGGAAGAAAGATCGTCTCTTCGAGTATGGATAAAACGATCCGGTTTTGGGACGTTGCCAATGGTGATGAACTGTATCAGTTCAAAGGGCACGGAACCCCGATCATGACGGTTCGCTATAGCACCGATGGAAAATACATCATTTCCGCAAGCTTCGACGGCGAGGTGAAAATCTGGAAGGCCGATTTCCGACAGGAAACCCTCACCATGAAAGAGCCTCAGGGGATAGTCGAGCACGCTTCGTTTAGCCCGAATGGTGATAGTGTAATCTCAGCGTCGCGAAACAAGACAATCGTCGTATGGGACAGTCTCACCGGAAGAAAAAAACGCACGCTTTATGGGCACGATGATTTTGTAAACTTCGGATCCTTTAGCCCCGACGGGAAATGGATCGTTTCAGCCGGGCGTGACCAAGTTGTAAAGGTCTGGGATACCGAGAATCGCGATCCGACAAACGGCGAAGAACTTCAGAACGCTCGCAATAATTCGATTGCCATCGTCGCGGACGCTCCTCGAAGACTCCTTCCGGCAATGGAGCAATCGCAACAAAATTCGCGATTCGGATTCGCCGTCGCAATCGACGGCGGGCTTTGCGTGGTTGGGGCGCCGATGACCGATGTTGGAGGCATTGCTGATTGTGGCACGGCCTACGTCTTCGACGATTCAGGAAATCTGCTGACTACGCTCAACAATCCGACTCCCGCCAAAGACGATCAGTTCGGCAACAGCGTGGCGATCGCTGGAGAAACGGTGGTGGTTGGTGCGTCCCAAGATGATACGGGAGACAACGACAGCGGCTCCGTCTACCTTTTCGACGCGAGCAACGGCGAACTAATCTCGACCATCCCCAATCCAACGCCCGAAACCAACGATCAATTCGGTTTCCGCGTTGGGGGCTCAAGCGACTTAGTGGTCTCTGCATCTGGCTTAGATGATAGTGGCGCCACCGATTCAGGCACGGCTTATACACTTGATGCCGCGTCGGGGGCCATGCTTGCAGTACTCAACAATCCCGCGCCCGCCAACAGCGACAACTTCGGTCGATCTGTAGCCATTTCAGGCAACCAAGCTATCGTTGGGGCTCCAACCGACGACACGCAGAACACCGATGGGGGCGCTGCATATCTATTTTCCCTTGAAGCTATTCGCAGCATTACCGGAGGCCAAGCGACCAATCGACCGAACGATCGAAACATTCATGCGCCATCGCGAACATGGTAACATTTCAAGCAGGTTCCTTGCAATTCACCAGTACAGTCTTTATGTTAGTTCGATGGAGGATCGCACCCGGGTCGACTGCGAGGGCAACGATGGATGAACAACTGAGTTTTGCGAAAATGCTTCGTGAGGTTCGCCGGGGTGATGGCGAGGCGGCTCGCATGCTGGTGAGTCTTTTTGAGCCCGAGATTCGACGAATCATTCGAGTTCGGTTGACGGATCCTCGTCTTCGAAGTCAGTTGGATTCCGTCGATATCTGTCAGTCGGTGCTCGGCGATTTTTTCGTTCGAGTCGGCTTGGGGCAATTTGAACTGGAAACCCCGGAGCAATTGACCAAGCTTCTTGCGACAATGGCACGCAATAAACTTCTCAATAAAATTAACCAGCAACAGGCCGAACGTCGAGATATCCGCAGGATAGTCAGTATGGAGGTCGACAAATTGCCTTCACCGAGCAGTGAAGGAACGCCTTCGCAAATGGTAGCTAACCGGGAATTGTTGCAAATGTTTCGCGATCGACTCACTACCTCCGAACTTTTCTTAGTTGATCAACGTGCCGAGGGACGCACCTGGCGCGAGTTGGGAGAGGAACTCAGCGAAACAGCCGATTCATTACGCAAACGCTTGCAACGGGCGATTGACCGCATTGTTGAAGAATTGGGTATCGAAACTTAGCGCGCTTCAATGGCTATGGGAATTTCACAACTGCTAACGGAATTACGAATTGCCCAACGATTCGCCTGGGAGCGGGGCGAGCAGATCTTTGTCGAAAGCTATCTGGAGCGATATCCCGAGTTAGCCAGCCACGAAGAATCGGTTCTCGATTTTATCTACTGCGAATACTGCCTTCGCGAAGAGTTTGGCGATCTACCTCGTCCTATCGAGTACGCCAATCGCTTTCCTCAATGGAAAGACACTTTGCGACGTTTGTTCGACGTACATCACCTTGTTAGGGGCGTAGGCAACACTGACGATTTCGATT
>JANPLJ010000207.1:0-2673 GCA_031426475.1 Pirellulaceae bacterium
CGGAATGGAAGCCTGCCTACATGGTAGCAAAGAAAACACGAGTCCTTCCTCCAACCGCACCGACCATGGAGGAATTCGTGTTGTTACTGGCCAAACTGGGCGGCTACCTGAAAAAGAAAGGGCAAGGCCCGCCCGGCTCGACGACGCTCTGGCGAGGCCTGAGAAAACTCGAAGCGTACCGGGACGCCTACATCGCGTTTGGGAGTACGTGAAAAGATGTGTAGGATAAAGAGGGCTCCTGCCTGGGAACCCAGGGAATTGCAGGCTCTGCCTGCTGCCGTGTCGCTCGATTGACTGCGTCTCGGGAGGCAGAGCCTCCAAGACAGTGCGTTCCCAGGCAGGAGCCGGCAGAAGCCTGGGAACGAGCGGGTTCATCCTGGCGATAAGCGAGAAGTGTCGTTATTTGGATTAGATACGAATTCGAATAAATGTTCTTCTTATGATACAAGGCCCTTGGTGACTTGCATGAAGACATCTTCCAGGTTCGGGTCCTTGTCGTAGAAAGATCGGATTTTGACTTTCGACGCCATCAATCGCTCCAGGATATCGGACAGACCGTTATCGTCGGTTTCCAGCTCGACCGTCACGCGATTCTCATCGATTTCGATACTCCTCAAGGCGGGCGAGCTTCGGAGGATGGAGATCCCTTCGATTTGATTTTCGACGAACCGAATTTCGACGATTCGGTTTCGTCGGATCTGACGATAGACCGAGTCGATCGTGCCGTGCATCAACAGCTGTCCGCGTTCGATCACGCCGATCGATGTGCAGCAGTCGGCAAGTTCAGACAGGATATGGCTGCTGATCAAAATCGTCTTACCCATTCGCCGTAGCTCGCGAAGCAGGGCTTTGACTTCGATGCGAGCGCGCGGGTCGAGGCCGCTGGTCGGTTCATCGAGGATCAAAACAGGTGGATCGTGAACGAGGGTTTTGGCAAGGCACAACCGCTGCTTCATGCCTCGGGATAGTCCGTTAACATAGTCATCGCGTTTATGAGTCAAGTCAAGCAATTCCAAGACGTCACCGATGACGGCTTTGCGTTGCGAACGACCGATGCGATAGGCGACGGCGAAGAAATCCAAGAACTCCCAGACTTTCATGCCGTCATAGACCCCGAAGTCGTCGGGCATATAGCCGATACTTCGTCGGACGTCCATCGGTTGGCGATTGACGCTAAAACCGTTCACGGTTCCATCGCCACGCGTCGCTTTGAGCAAAGTTGCGAGAAAGCGAATTGAGGTACTTTTCCCGGCTCCATTGGGGCCGATGAACCCGAACATCTCACCGGCATCGATTTTCAGAGTTAGCGTCCCCACGGCAGTAAAATCGCCGTAGTCTTTGCCGAATTCGTGAAGTTCAATCATGAAGCCGTTTCGATCATCTTTTGGAATTCTTGCTCGTCGATCACTCGAACGCTAAGCGATCGAGCCTTGTCGAGCTTACTGCCCGCTTCCTCTCCCGCCAAGAGGTAACTCGTTTTCTTCGAGATACTGCTTGACGTTTTCCCGCCGTGCGATTCGATGATCGAGTGAATCGTGTCGCGAGGTTGGCTGAGTGTTCCGGTGACGACAAAGGTAAGTCCGCTAAGCAGTTGACTGGCCGTTTCCGAGTCGTCTTGTTCGGTAGCTTCCAGTGTTACCTCTGACTGCCGCAGTTGCTGAATGATCTCCAGCCCTTCTTCGCTATGAAAAAAGTCGAAAATGCTCTTTGCAATGGTTTCGCCGACATCTTCGGTCTCGGCGAGCGATTCGAGGCTGGCGGATTGCAAGGCGTCGATCGATCGATACTTTTTCGCAAGCGTTGTCGCAGTCCGTTCTCCGACATGGCGTATCGAGATCGCATTCAGCAATCGAGCCAATCCTTGATGGCGGCTCTTCTGGATCCCATCGACCAGCTTCTTAGCCGAGGTTGCGCCCATTCGATCGAGTGCGACAAGTTGATCGACATTCAATGCATAGAGATCCGCAAAGTTGTTTACCAATTGTTGGTTGACGAGTTGATCGATAATTTTTTCGCCGAGCCCATCGATATACATACAGTCGCGGCTCGCGAAATAGCGAAGCCGTTGCTTCCATTGCTCGACGCAATTCCGCGAGGGACATCGAACGTAGACGCCGCCTTCGTCTCGCACCAACATTGTATCGCAGGCGGGACACGTCGTTGGAAATTCGTATTCGGGTAGATCTCTTTCGCGACGATGTTTTTCCACACGCACAATGTGCGGAATAATTTTGCCAGCCTTCTCGACGATCACCCAGTCACCAATACGAATATCTTTACGGCGAATCTCTTCGAAATTGTGCAACGAGCAGCGGCTTACTGTCGTTCCAGCTAATTCAACCGGTTCCAGCTCACCGACAGGCGTCACCGTCCCTGTCTTCCCGATTTGTACCGTAATACTCAGGAGTCTTGTTTCCGCTTCGTATTTTTCGATCTTGTATGCGATCACCCATCGCGGCGATTTCGATGTCGCTCCTAACGTACGGCGTTGTTCATACGAATTGACTTTGATGACAATTCCGTCGACTTCGAAATCGAGCTCGTGAAAATTCTCGATGCGACGAGCGCAGTGCTCGATCACTTCATCGATCGATCGCAAAAGAACAACATCTGGCGTAACGGGAAGCCCAAGTTTCTTCGCTTGTTCCAGGAATGTGTGATGGTCGGGCGGAT
>JANPLJ010000208.1:0-1432 GCA_031426475.1 Pirellulaceae bacterium
TCTTCGACGAATGCTATCATCGCAGTCGCGAATTCTGCTCCAAGCACCTCGCACGTTTCGGCGTGGTGACTCGACAAGTTCCGACCGGAGATTTTGACGCGATGGAGCGAGCTATCAATGACCGTACCAAGATGTTGGTTAGCGAATCTCCAACGAATCCGCACTTAACCGTGATCGATCTGGAGCAGTTTGCGGCATTGGGCAAGGCGCATGAAGTAGAAACGCTCATCGACGCAACGTTAGCAAGCCCTTACAACATTCGTCCACTCGACTATGGCGTTGACTACGTATGGCATTCCGCGACAAAGTATCTTGGTGGCCACAACGATTTGTTGGCCGGTTCGATCGCCGGCTCGAAAGAGAAACTGGAATCGGTTCGCGACCTTCGTGGAATCATGGGAGGCATCAACTCGGCACACAACCTCTACCTCCTCGAACGCGGCTTGAAGACCTTTGCGCTTCGAATGGAGCGACACAATAGCAATGGCCAAGCGATCGCTGAGTTTCTCGAATCGCATCCACGAGTCGAACAAGTTTACTATCCTGGACTCAAGTCTCATCCAACGCACGAAGTTGCCAAACGCTCGATGCGAGGATTCGGCGGCTTGATAACATTCCTTGTCAAGGACGCGGACTGGCGTCAAACGGCGAACGTTATCGACGCGTGTCGAATTCCTCGGATCGGACCAAGCCTTGGCGGTGTTGAGTCGCTGATCGAGCAACCGCTTGTAATGAGCTATTTTAACTATACCGAGGAGAAGCGACGCGAATTTGGGATTTCCGACAACATGATTCGCATGTCGTGCGGAATCGAAGACGTGAACGACTTGATCGACGACCTTGCCCAGGCTCTAGAACAATGAAATTTCGAACCCGCGCCATCCATGTTGGAAGCGAACCCGATCCGGCGACCGGTGCCGTCGTGCCTCCGATTCACATGGCATCGACTTTTATTCAACCGGGGGCCGGCGAGTGGGGGCAGTACGATTACTCTCGCAGCGGATCGCCGACTCGCAACAACGTCGAACGAACGATCGCCAACCTTGAAAGCGGAGCTGGTGCGTTAGCGTTCTCGTCTGGAATGGCGGCGACGCACTGCGCGGTAATGTTACTGAAAGCCGGCGATCATATCTTGGCTGGCAGTGATATTTATGGAGGCACGTATCGCTTGCTTCACAAGATTGCGAGTCGCGCCGGAGTGGAAGTGACGTTGGCGCCTGCCCATGATCTCGAAGTTCTCAAAGCATCCATGCGGCCATCGACAAAGATGATTTGGATCGAAAGCATCGGTAATCCTCTGATGACGATTCCCGATATTCGAAAAGTCGCGGAGCTTGCACACGCGAACAACGCGCTCTTGGGCGTGGACAACACTTTTGCAACGCCGCTTCTTGTCCGCCCCATCGAACTGGGGGCCGATATCGTCATGCAT
>JANPLJ010000209.1:0-3180 GCA_031426475.1 Pirellulaceae bacterium
GTAGCTACCTGTTTAGAAACGAAGACTCAGCCCACTATTGCGTCCAGTCTGGATAGTCCTGGCATACTCGCGCAATCAAGTCGGCTTGTCCGGGGCTTAGTCCTTCATTCGGATCAAGGCACCAGATTCCATCGAGCAATCGATCGCGACGGAGAGCTTCATGGATACCGGCGATGCAACCTCGATAATGGTTGGCTGCGTCGAAAATGGCTGCATTTGTCTCCGTAATCTGCTGGGCAATCGAAAGAAGCTCCGACGATACGGTTCCAGATTCGCGTTCTCGGCGGCATCGTTGGAAAAGTTTAACCGCCGAGCGTGTCCAGCATGCCCAATGGCCGAGCAAGCCTCCGGCGAAGTGCATTCGAATCTCGTCGGATCGCGTCTTGATTCGAAATTCGGTTAACAGATCGATTGCGATATTGTCGTCGTTGCCGGTGTAGAGTGCGATTTCGGCAGCGCGCCCGGACTCGGCCACTGCGCGAACAACGTCAAGTGTTTGATAGCGATTGAAGGGTGCGACTTTGATCGCTACGACATTTGGAATGTCGACAAATCGTCGCCAAAAATTGGTCGATAGAACGCGTCCCCCCACGGCTGGCTGGAGGTAGAAACCAATCAGAGGAATCTCGCGGGCAACCGTCCGCGAATGCTCAAGAAGAACTTCATCGGATGCCTTCCCTAGGGCAGCGAGCGATAGAAGTCCGGCATGGTAGCCAAGCTTCGCTGCCAAAATCGCTTCGCCTACTGCTTGCCTCGTTTCACCACACACGCCGGCAACGAGCACCGTTTGGCGACTCGTTCGCCGATCGCAATCGCGAACCGTATCGGCTGCCAGTCGCAATACGGGTTCGAGCAAAGCATGTTTTGGTAAGCGGATCTCAAACTGCGTCGTGTGAACACCGACTGCGACTCCACCGACACCCGCCGCATGATAGTAGGTGGTCAAACCCGTTTGCTTCTCTTCGTCGAGTCGACGCTCGCCAGTCAATGCCAACGGATGCGCTGGGATGACCATGCCCTGTCGAAGAGCGGTTGTAACCCAAGCTAACGGATCTGCAAAGATTGCCACTTCAATAGACTCCATCGCGAACTTCGAAATGAGTTGGCTTTCCAAGCGTTGAACCACCTTCTACGACCCAATTGGCCGTCCACGTCATGACCGTATCCAGGGATGTCGTAGGTGGACTCAACTCAGAATAGAGGCGATTGCAGTTACTCAATAAGGCCGTCGAAGATTCTGTTCCTGTCAGAATCGGCTGACGCGACATCAGTTCGCCAAACCTTTGAGCGACTTCACGAACCGAATACTTTTGCGGACTCGTCAAGTTATAGGCTGTGGCCGGAACGCTTGCTAATGGAAACGAACGCAAGATAAGCTCGTTCGCATCGCCTTGCCAAATGGCATTGAAGTAACCCATCGAGAGTTCGATCGGTTCACTGTTCCAAACTTTTCTTGCAATGTCCACTAGAACCCCGTAGCGAAGATCGAGCGCATAGTTCAATCGCAGCAATGCAACCGGCGTGTTCTGCTTCTCCGAAAAAAACTCAAAAATACGCTCACGAGCGACAGCTGCGTTGGGATATTCACCGATCGGAATCAAGGGCAGGTCTTCGGTCGAGCCATCGCTTGCTGAGTCAACGAAGGGATAAACATTGCCGGTCGATAATGCAACGATGGAAGATGCAGCATATTTCTGAATGATGGCGGCCGGCGCTAAAGTATTGGCGACCCATGTTGCTCCAGGACTGGTAGACGTACCAAACTTGAGGCCGACCAAGTAGATCACGTGCTGGGCGTCGGGTAGCGATTCAATATCGTGTCGGTTAAGAACATCGGCGGAGATCGTCGTTACGCCATACTTGTGAAACCAATCTCGAGAATTGATATTCGAAAAACGACTGGCAGCCACGACGTCTAAGTTTGCACCCGAAAGATCGGCTGCGCGACGCGCGAGAACGGCAAGTGTCGGCCCCATTTTTCCGCCGGCACCGACGATTAAAAGACGCCCCGTCATCTTGGACAGGGCTTCGACAACGGCAGTCGAAGGCGTCGTCAAGACATCATCTAGTTGTTCAATCGACTTGATCGACATCGTTTTCTCGCTTTTGCCATCATGCTGTCTTCAATTACCGATTGTTCGTTTCAACGAACACGCCAAATCAATCCATAGTGGAACAGAAATCCCGGGCACCGAAAGCACCCTTGAGATGATTTGAGGGGCGAACATTTCTCGTGGCGAAACGTTGCTTCCTGCCAGACGAACACTCGGGAGAGCGATATGATTTGGCTTGTCCGTATTCCTTCCCTATTTTGAAATGACCGCTACTTATATGCAACCGCTCAGTGCACCGACAACCGACCCAACTCTGATTTTCGAACATTTTCGTGGCAGCTACGGAACAGACCTGCTCACGGCAGCCGTCGCGCATTTTGATCTCTTTGGGCGGCTCGCCAAGCAACCTCGCACGCTGGCCGAACTTCAAGCGGACCTCGGTCTCGGCGAACGCTCCGCGGTGGTGCTTACTACAGCATTGCGAGCGATGCAATTGCTTTCCAAAAATGCATCCGGACAATTCGATTTGACACCGGTTGCCAAAGAGCATTTGATCCGTGGCGGTGACTTTGATGTTGGGAACTATCTGAGTCTTGCGGCAACGGCACCGAGTGTGCTCGCCATGGTCGAGCGGCTACGGTCGAATCGGCCTGCTGGTTTAAGCAGCGATGAATCAGGAGCTGCATTCATCTATCGAGATGGAATGAAATCGGCGATGGAAGAAACCGCATTGGCAGAGCATTTCACTTTGGCTCTTTCAGGCCGCGCTAAAAATGTGGCGCCAGTCCTTGCCACAAAGATTCAGTTGAAAGATGCAAGAACGCTTTTGGATATCGGCGGCGGTACCGGGATCTATAGCATTGCTTTGGTAAGAGCTAATCCGCAACTGCGGGCCATCGTGCTTGATCGCCCAGAAGTACTCAAGACAGCCCAGCGGTTTGTTGCCGACTTTGGGGTGACCGATCGTGTAGAACTCGTGTCAAGCGATATGTTTTCGGATACCTATCCGAAATCAGATGTCATTTTGCTATCCAACATCCTTCACGATTGGGATGTCGCTGAGTGTCGAACGTTGATCGGTCGTTGCGTTGCGGCACTCAATCCTGGCGGCCGGCTGATTATCCAT
>JANPLJ010000210.1:0-2205 GCA_031426475.1 Pirellulaceae bacterium
TGAAAAAGAACCGATCACCGCTCCTTGACCTACGCACGCGTAGCCGAAGCCGTCAGACTTTGGAGGGAGCGCATTGGACACCGTTTTCTCGAGCTTCGTCCAGATTCTGACGAATCCGGCTACGTAGTTGCTCCGTCCGGATTCTGGCGAATCCAGCTCCGTCGTTGTAGAGAGAGACAGGCTGAAACTTTCGATGTATGCTTTTGTGTGGAGAAATGTTCCGCACTCAAAAACCGCAGTACTATGAAACAACTTTCCATCGTTGCATTTTTAATGAAATTTTTCGTGGTACCGCAAGTTTTGTATGCCGTCTTGTTCAGCTTGAATGGGGCGAGCTCAGCCGCCGATATCGAGTTCAATCGAGACGTCCGTCCGATCTTGTCCGAGCACTGCTTTATATGCCACGGGCCAGACCAAAACAAACGCGAAGGTGGATTGCGGCTGGATGTTCGCGAGCAAGCGATCGTGGCATCGGATTCTGGAGACATCGCGATCGTTCCGGGCCATCCCGAGCAAAGCGAAATCATCGCTCGGATTCAATCAACCGATCCTGATGTGAAAATGCCGCCGCCTCGTCTCGATAAGGATTTGAACGCAGCGCAGAAAAAGGTGTTAGCGAAGTGGATTGCTGGCGGGGCCGCCTACCAGGGACACTGGGCATTCGAAAAACCGGTGCGTCCAAGTGTTCCATGTACCTCCGACTCCGATTCTCAATGGTCGAATCCGATCGATATTTTTGTTCGCGCGAGACTCAAACGCGAAGGGATTCATCCGTCTAGCGAAGCCGACAAAGCGACGCTCATCCGGCGCGTTACGCTCGATTTGACGGGCCTTCCGCCAACTCCCGCGGAAGTGAAGGATTTCCTGTCTGACCATTCGGCAGATGCTTACGAAAAAGTAGTCGATCGACTTCTGTATTCACCTCGATATGGCGAACGCATGGCGTTGACATGGATGGACTATGCTCGTTACGCCGACAGCAATGGTTTTCAGAGCGATGGTAGCCGTGAGGTTTGGGCATGGCGAGATTGGGTGATCGATGCCTACAACTCCAACATGCCGTTCGATCAATTTACGATCGAACAACTTGCTGGCGACATGCTGCCGAATGCCACTCGTGACCAGATCATCGCGACAGGCTTCAATCGAAATCATCGACTCAACGGTGAAGGAGGACGCATCGAAGCCGAGTGGTTTGTTGAAAACGTGATCGATCGAGTCGAAACAACGGGTCTCACATGGCTTGGGTTGACATTTAATTGCTGTCGATGTCACGATCACAAATTCGATCCGATTTCGCAAAAGGAATTCTACTCGTTTTTTGCTTACTTCAATTCGAACAACGAGAACGGCGTTTTGGCGCCCAAGGGCAAAGATGGCGAGAACACGCCACCGTTATTGTCACTGGCATCTCCTGAACAAGAAAAAGCGATTGCCGCTCTCGAGTCCAATATCGCGAATGCTCAATCAAAACTGGCGGCCGTCGAAAAACAGATTCCGACATTGATACAAACGTGGGAAGAGCCGCTTTCTGCTCAAGAGACAGCTTCACTGAAGGTATGGAGTACATTAGTAGTCGAATCGGCTGTATCCGAGGGGTTCGCGACACTGACGAAACAAGATGACGGCAGCCTTTTGGCATCCGGTGACAATCCGCCATCGGACGAGTATACGATTGTTGGCAACTTGTCGGGATCGACATTGACGGCGCTGATGGTGGAAGTTTTCCCGGATCCATCGTTGCCAAACGAAAGCCTTGGCAGGGCACCCAACGGGAACTTTATTCTTTCGCAAGTGACCGCGCAGATCGAGGCTCCCGGTCTCGAGAAGCCGATCGATATCAAGTTTACGCAGGCCGAAGCCGACTATGAGCAGAAAGGTTGGCCCGCGAAGTCGGTCATCATACCCGAGAGTGAACGCAAGACTGGAGCGAAGCAAGGCTGGGCTGTCGATGGAAACGATAAATCGAAACGACTGATCCGGAAGCTGATTTTGCATGCGAAGCAAGTCGATTCTATTCCAGAGGACGCGAAACTTCGTGTTACACTGAAGCACTCAGAGGACTACGAACAGCATAACATTGGGCGTTTTCGAATTTCGACGACGGAGGTTCCACCGGATAGCCTTGCGATGGGACGAATCGCGTCGATCGCTTCGATCAACAAGATTGTTGCGATTGCCGCGGATAAAAGGACTGAGAAGCAG
>JANPLJ010000211.1:0-2260 GCA_031426475.1 Pirellulaceae bacterium
AACGGCACCCACCGTAACAATCGCACCATAGGGGCCTCGAGTTCGAACGTGCTTCTCGGCAGGAGCCTCGATCTCCCTTTTTTTCAGGCAGGAACAATCGCAACGATGTTGAGAACGGTGCCGTCGATCTCCCTTTTTTAGACGATCAGTGCCTCTCGCTTGCTTGTAATGGTTGCAAGCAATTGCTTCTGTGGCGTTGCAAATTTCGAGAGCCCCTCTTCCATCAATCCTCGCTCCAATCGTTCGACACTCACTATCGAATCGAGTTCATCGAGAATAGCTTTCGAAGGTAGTTGGTCGACTTGACGGGTAAACGTTTCCGAACTCGCCGCCACCGCTTTGTTGGTGTCCGGTGGATTGGTTTGGATATCGCTTCCCGCAAGGGCTCCGACGTACTTCCACGGCAAGTCCGCAGCGCTCTTCGTACCGGTACTTGCAAAGATGATCTCCTGAGACAGTGACGTAGGATTCTGAGCCCAGAATGTTTGATTGGCTTGCCAAATGCGTTTTGCATTGACAATACCATATAGACCTTGAGCCTCCGCAGAGAGACTTGGGCAATCTTTTGCTGTGAACTGATCAATTCGCGATACGAAAATGCTATAGACGCTTTTGAATCGTTCTAAGCTTTTGCGTTTCTGTGCTCCTGCCCAGACTTGGTTTCGTGCTTCCACGTATTGACGATTCGAGAAGATAAGCGTCACGTTCAGAGTTACACCTTCGGCGGCTAACGTCTTGACCGCTTCGATTCCCGCTGGCGTCGCTGGAACTTTGATCATTCGATTTTCGTGACCGGCGGACCACTTGCGACCTAGTTCGATATAACGAGCAACTCGTTCAGGGTGAGGCATGTTGAGTTCCGTGTCTTCAATCAAGGGATCAAGTTCGAAGCTCACCCAACCTGCATCGCCCTTCGTCTTTACCCATACAGGATGAAACGCTGTCTGCGCGTCGCGAACCAACTGGTCGGTGACTTCCCACGCAATCGTCTCGTCGTCTTTACCCTGGTCGATCAGTTTGCGAATTTGGCCATCGAACCTGCCAGTCGCAATCAAGCCAGCCACGATAATAGGATTGCTCGTTGCCCCGACCGCCCCCCAAGCCAAGTTCTGTTTGACCAGTTCGGGATCGATGGAATCCAAATAGAGTTTGGTTCCGCTGGCAATGAGGGACTGAATAGCTTGGCTCATAATCTATAATTCCTGAAGTAGAGCGAAAATGCCGGTCGCCTCGATGGCGATCACGAGATCATACTAGATTCGAAATAGCGATCCTACCTGAGTTTGCAAAAAATCCGGTCGCGATTCATCCAGATTATTAGAAGATCGGCCTGGGCATCGAAGCCGATGTCGTTGGACTTCGGACGAATCGCTTCCATTCTTGCTTTATCACGCATCATCCGAATTTTGACAAATTCGGCTACAAAAGTCGAAATTTCAGACACTTCTCGTTGATCGCCAGCTCTCGTAGCCATGCTGACTAAGAGCGTGGACGCTCGAAGCTTCAAAATCCTCGTAAAATCGAGAGTCGAAGGCACTTCTTCCACCGTCTTGGCGACGGTGGCTACGTCCGAAACCATGCTCAACTTTCACGGTCCAATTTTGCTTGGTTAATCGCCACATTTTCAAGCGAATCGTTTCACCTCGCGCTGAAACGAGAATCAGACTGGAAATCGACTTTACCCCTGCGGATATTGGCGACAGTATTCGTAGACCGCCATCGTGGTCGCGGTGGCTACGTTATAGCTGAACGGCCGGCCATAAATCGGGATTTCTACGACTGCGTCGAGCAAATCGAGTTCGGCCTGCGTGAGTCCTTCGCGTTCGCTGCCGATGACCAATGCGGCGTTTTGGGGAAACGAAAATTCGAACAAACTCTGCGAGCCAGTGGTCTGTTCAAGTCCGATTCGCGTGACTCCGTCGCGGCCAAGCTGCTCAAGGACTGGTGCAAGCGATCGTCGTTGGATAATTTCCACAACATCCACCGCATCCCGAGCAATCTCGCGATCGACTTTCCCAGAGCCACATTGAATCAATCGCGTGATGCCCGCACAGCCACATAACCTCACAATTCGGCTCAAGTTCACATTGCTTCGCATCGGCGCGAGCACGATCGTCAAAGGCCTGGGGTGCGTTAGTTCCGTCGGTGGCTTGTGCCGAATGTGTTCAAAGCGAGGCATGATGGCTATTTCAGAATTCCAAGACCGCGTGCTTGTCGTTCGCGATTGACCAACTCGAACGCTGGACGATGCAGCTTGAGA
>JANPLJ010000212.1:0-1643 GCA_031426475.1 Pirellulaceae bacterium
CATGGAAGTGGTTTAAAACGGCTACGAGGTCCGATTCGTTCGACGATGTTGGGACATCAGACCAAGTTTCTGGTTGTCCTCGTAGCCATAAGGCTCAAAAGGCGAACAAGGCTTATTCGTTACGTCGATGTCCAGCATCAGACCCCGATACTAGCTTTCTTGCTCGCCGTGGTTTGGGTACTGCTTTTACTGTTTTGGTGGTGGATGGTCTCGATTTTGCGTTGCCGAGAGCCTGCTGGGTTAATTTCGCGTTGGACCCTTTCGGCGTGGGCTTAGCGACGTCTTTTTTGCTGGTAGGTTTATCTTGAGGGCTGTTGGATTGCTTTGCAGATCGATCCGTTTTCGTAGTTTCCTTGGCTGCTCGGGCTTCTTTGCGCAAGCGGCTCTTACGTTGATCACTGTTCTCCTTAGGCTTCATTGTTTGCAATGATTCTTTGAGACCTAGATTCATTCTGCCGTAGGATTCAGTGACTTTGATCATCATGCTTGGATCCCAGGCCTTTTTATCTCTCAGCATGGCCCAGGCAAGGACAGCGATCTTGCGAGCTAAAGCGATAGCGGCCTTTTTCTTACAAGTCTTCTGTTTACCGCAGACTCGATCGTATATGGCTTTGGCCCAAGGGTTGTATCGCAAGCAAGCCCAAGCACGCTCGACGAGGATGGTTCGAGCCAGTGGATTGCCTCGCTTAGTGATTCGACCGTTGCGATCGGTTTCACCGGACTGGAACTGGCGAGGTACCAGACCGAAGTAGGCAGCAACCTGACGACCATTCTGAAAACGGTGTGGATCGTCGATACAAGCGACAAGGATTTCCGCGGTGCGTGCGCCAACGCCGGGGATGGTCATGAGAAGCTGAATGCGGCGGTCTTGCTTGCCGATCATGTCGAGTCGCTTGATGACGATATCCATTTGCTTGGTAAGGGCATCCAGTTGCGTCAGTTCGATATCGAGTTCGCCTTTCCAGAGTTCGTCGAGGTTGCAAGACTCGAGCGGTTTTCGAAACGAGTCGAGCCTTTCACGACCAGTGTGCCACGTTTTCTCACCGGCATCGATGGCGATACCATGATTGACGAACCAAGCACGAATTGTGCACTTCAACTTGTTAACGCGTTGGTCGAGCGTCTTGCGATACTTGACGAGCGCTCGGAACTCACGATGAGTTTCCGCGGGCATGTGGACAGATTTGAGTTCCCGCATCGCAGCCATACGCGCGAGTTTAAGTGCATCGTCTTTGTCGGTTTTTCGTTTAACATTGGACCAGCGCCAAGCGTCTTCGTTCGTGGAGCAGACAAGGGTTTTGAGACCGAAACTCATTGCCAGATCGTTGATCCAGCCCGAAGGTCCACAAGCTTCCATCACGACCAAGTCGATCCTGCCCTTGTGTTGTTTGAAGATAGTCTCAAGGTAGTTTCGATCGGTAGAAGCATTAAGAAACGAGTGTTTTCGCGTTTTGGAATCGAAAAAGCAGCACATGGTATTGAATTTACCGAGGTCGAGAGCGAGAATTTTCATGTTCTGTGTGTCCTTTGGGTTTGGGGGTGGAAATTTGTGAGTGATTGCTCACGAGGCCATGAACATCACCGGTCTGAGTCTCCAGATTTTATTCGAATGGCTCCCACCCCAAACCCAGGACTTACATGGA
>JANPLJ010000213.1:0-3306 GCA_031426475.1 Pirellulaceae bacterium
GAAGGCGCAAGCAAACTGAGGGATCAGATTCGAGAGTTGGAGGGGGAGGCGTAGAGTTTTCAGTTTTCAGTTTTCAGTTTTCCAACCTCAACTTGGATTCGTTCGTCAACAACGCGCACAGGATAAACCGTCGCTTTCATCTTGGGGTTATCCAGCCACGCCCCATCGCTCAGTTGAAATCGCCATGCATGCCATGGGCAAGCAACACACCCTTTTTCAAGCCACCCTTCGGCAAGCGAAGCGCCCATGTGGGGGCAAAAGTCGTCGATGGCGCGAAAGGTCCCAGAATCGTTAAAAATGGCGATCATTTGGCCTTCGACAGCATAGGCTCGGCCTCGACCTTCCGGGATTTCGTCCATCGCGGCGACATCAACAAAACGAGGCATTGGCAATTTATTTCCTAGGTGTTTAGTGTCCGAAGTGGTGGAAAACGGGGTTGTAGGGGTCTAAATGGATGGTCTCTGATTTGCTGACCAGGATTTCGTTGACGGACACGTCCAGGGTGGATACCGTACAAAAGTATGAGCGATTCGACTAGTCGTACCCAATCGGTCGCCGAGAATGCATCGGCCGGCCTCGAAAATGGAGTCTCCGGGCCTCATCCACCGCCTATGGAGTCTAGCCAGTTCGCGCCCGTTGTCGATCGAACGGTCATCGCTCAATCGCCGATTGCGGGCCCTGATGAATTCTATCCGACTGGAACGGTTGCAACGCTGGCGAGAGTTTTGATCGGACGGCAGCTCGATCATTTTCTTCTTCATGAGTTGGTCGGTGGCGGTGGGATGGGAGCCGTCTTTCGAGCTTCGGATACACGGCTCGATCGTATCGTCGCGGTCAAGGTGATTCCGAGTCTTGGACGCGATTTAGAGACTCTGAAGCGATTTCGAATCGAGGCCCAGAGTGCGGCGAAACTCGACCATCCTCATATTGCCCGGGTCTATTACGTCGGAGAGACGGAGGCTTGGAGCTACATTGTTTTTGAGTACGTCGAAGGAACCAATCTTCGCGACTTAATTGTGAGACAAGGGCCTTTGTCCATTGACGACGCGGTTTGCTATACCTGTCAAGTAGCAGAAGCGCTCCAGCATGCGGCCGATCGCTCGGTGGTCCATCGCGACATTAAACCCTCGAACGTGTTGGTGACTTCCGACGGAATCATCAAAGTTGTCGATATGGGACTTGCAAGAACAACAGCCCTCGATCGCTCAACGAACGACTTAACGGCTAGCGGAGTCACGCTCGGAACTTTCGACTATATCTCGCCGGAGCAAGCTCGCGATCCGCGGGCTGCCGATGTACGAAGCGACCTCTATTCGCTCGGATGTACTTTGTACTATTTGCTGACAGGACGTCCACCCTACCCGGATGGGACAGCCATGCAAAAGTTGCTTATGCATGGAACTGTCAACGCGGACGACCCTCGCGATTATCGTGATGACGTCTCGGCCGATTTGTCCGCGATCATTCGAAAACTCATGGCGAAAAAGCCTGAGGATCGGTATCAGCAACCAGTGGATCTCATTGCCGATCTTCAATGCCTGGCGAATATTGAAAATCTCACGAAGAGCCAACAAGCAGTAGGTCTTGTCGTATCGCCCGTCGTTACCGATCGCACCCTTTTTGAAATTTCCATACCATGGGTCTTCGGCATGTTGGCGATTCTTGGTTCGACTTGGTATCTCCATTCGCAGTATGAAGCGTCGGCATCATTTGTGATTCCGCTCGCAATCGAACCGGCCCCGACGATTGACGAACCACCAAGACGAGAGCCCAAAGTCGATCGTCCTCTTGCATCGTATTTTGAAAGAACCGCAAATACCGACAAGACGATCGAGTTTCCTTCGTCAGATCCCTTAGGAATCATCGTGCCTACGGATAGTTTCGTCGGACCGCCAATCCCAGAAGACGATGGTTTGGCGATTGCAGATATAGGTACCGCGAAAGCATCGTCGATAGGGTTATTAGCCTTTTCCGGAAACAACACGAGCCTTTCCGTTCCCAAGGCAAGTACTCTTGTTCCGGGAGCACTCACCGCTAAGGGCCGCGTCCTTTGCGTGCGCCAGTTCGAATCGACCGAGTTGGCAGCGGATCCAGCGAGCGAGCATCGAACGATAACGGGCAATTTAGAGCAAGCGTTTGCTCTAGCGGAAGCGGACTCGGAGATTGAAGAAATATGGCTTGATGATGATGTTTGGATCGTCGACAAGTCACTTACGCTCAAACGATCCAACATCGCTATTCGAAGTGCGCCGGATCGCAAGGCTCGCATCGAGGTCCGCATTCCCAGGAATTTGATGCCCTCGCGGGAAAGAAACGCATTGTCGGACAGAATTGTCGGCTTTAACGTGGGGCCGAATCAACTCATCTTGAACGATCTCGACCTCTACATGGTTTCCCCAGATTCTGGGACAGGAAGCCTTTGTCTGCTAGGGCTTTCACCAGGCGGTTCTGTTCGTGTTATGCGTTCGACAGTTACTTTGTCAAATATCGGAGCTTCATGGAAAGCCAGTTGTATCGGAGCGGTACCTCCAACGTCGTCGATGATGCCCTCTACATCCCGAAACACGCACGAGCCACTTGGGATCGTGATGGAGGATCTTGTCATTCGTGGGGAAGGGGACCTGGTTGCGATGGAAGCTGCTCAGCGCACCGAGTTGAGCTGGCGAAACGGGCTGCTGGCATTAAGCGGCAGAATGTTCGATCTGGGCGGTGCACGCGAATCGAGTCGAATGCCAGCAACCATTCGCGTCAAGCTTGAGCACGTGACGATTGCTGCTCGACAGGGATTTGCAAGAATCCGGCTGTCGAAAGAAAATGCGTTTCCTATCTGTTTGTCGCGAGACTCGAACGATTGTGTCTATTCGAACGACCGCGGTTTTCCTCTGGTTGCAATTGAAAACGTCGATCTTGGCGATATCGATTCGATTCCGGATTCGCTTGCAACATGGCTCGATCTTCGCGGAAATGATAATGCGTATGATGAACAAATCGACACGCTTCTCAAATGGTTATCGCCCGAAGGCGTGGCTTCAAGAATCGGCTTTGAGTCGGCCGCTCAAAAATATTTCTCGGAACGTGCTCCCGAGATGACGGTCCGATGGATCCATCCTCGCCCAATCCGTAAACCCTTCGAGCAGCAAACGGCCGGCGATTATTTGCAACGAGACGGGAATTTTCGCCCGGGTTTTCGACCAGAACTGCTTCCGAACCACTAACGTTCGCGAAGTTAACGTAGATCCCATTTCCTGTATCTACCCAAAAAACTGCCCTAGCCCGGATCATTCATGGCGCGTAGCTACGTTCGCC
>JANPLJ010000214.1:0-2994 GCA_031426475.1 Pirellulaceae bacterium
GCAATCGAAAGCCTGGGTTCTGCCGGAACGGCGTCGCCAACGTTTTATTCAACATCGAAGTTCGTTGGCGACTTGTTCCGGTCTACTACAAGGCGAGACGCCCTCGATGGATCAACGGGACGTAAGTTACGTAAGTCGATGCTACCCAAATACCTGAAGTACCCTTTCCAATATGCGAAACATCGAAGAGCTGAACGAATGGTGGACGAGCGGACGATTGATAGTCGATCATCCGGGCGGATATGAGACGATCGCAGACGACAAGCTCGGCCAGTGGATCGAGTCGATCGAATCAACGTATCGATTTCAATTGCCCGCTGATCTGCCGGAACTCAATGTCGCGGCGGCCATCTGGGCATGCAAGCAAGTGATTCGCGCGGCACAACTGAGTGTCTATCGAGAGCTAGGGGAGGACTTCATCAAACAAGGCTTAGAATGGATCCCCTCTTGGTTGCCTAACTCGGCTTCATCGGTCAAGACTCAGGAGACATTCACAAGTGTTTTCGCAACGTTGCCAGAACACCACTATTCTGTCGATTTGTTTTTTCGCTTTCTGCCGGATTTGTTTCGTCTGACGCAAGTTGCATCTCCATCCGATCCACTGCTGGCCTATCTTCAACAATGGGCAACGATTTGGCCGCTTTCGGGAAACGGAATTTCAGGTGTAACGGTCTGTGAAGAGGCAGTTCAAGTTGTTCAACGTACTCGTGGGCTCCGAATCCTATATCGAGAGCGTTCCCTGGCTCGGTCACAAGCTATAATCCGTTAAGTATCGATAGGCAAAACTTCTTTAGCTACACCATTTTATGCAATCATCGCTCGATCCATCAGTGCGTCAAACCATCCAAGCGTTGTTGGACAATGTTCTGCGTCCATTGAAGCAGTCGTTTATCGGCAAAGATGAGATTATCGATCTGATGGGTGTTTGCTTGCTGGCAAGGGAGAATCTATTTTTGCTCGGACCGCCCGGTACGGCCAAAAGTGCGCTCGTGCAATCGCTTGCCAGACGCATCGATGGCAAGGTGTTCGACTATCTGCTGACTCGCTTCACCGAACCGAACGAACTATTCGGACCGTTCGATATCCGCAAGCTTCGAGAGGGCGAATTGGTAACGAACTCGGAGGGCATGCTCCCCGAAGCCGACTTCGTTTTCTTGGATGAGTTGCTCAACGCCAATAGCGCCATTCTCAACAGTTTGTTAATGGCTCTCAATGAACGCGTTTTCCGTCGCGGTCGCGAGACTCGAAAACTGTCGACGTTGATGTTCGTAGGCGCTAGCAATCGGCTACCCGAAGATGAGGCATTGCGGGCACTGTTCGATCGATTTTTGCTGCGCGTTCCGTGTGAGAATGTTCCGGACGCTTCACTTGGTGAATTATTGAAGGCCGGTTGGCTTTTGGAAATGTCAACCAACGAAAGCATCCCCACAATCAGTGTCCAGTCGCTGGCGCTCGCACAGCAAAACGTAACGAGAATGGACCTATCGCTGATTGCCGAAGCTTATGCTGAGACGATTCGCCGGATACGTCGCGCAGGATTTGAGTTATCCGATCGTCGCGTCGTTCGACTCCAACGCACGATTGCCGCCAGCGCGATGCTTTGCAATCGAAGTCACGCGAACACGACCGATCTGTGGGTTCTCAAATACATTTGGGATGTCCAAGAGCAACGGCCTGTCCTGGCTTCGATCGTCGAAGCCGTTTTAGGCCAAGCCAGCGACGACGAGAAATCTACGGCCCACCCTCTCTCGTCCAATCAAGCGATTCCAAAGGCAGAAGAGATTGTCGCCAGCTTAAGCAAGCTTCAAGAACGAATCGCGAAGCAAGCAGAAGACCGAAATGAAGCCAATCCAATCGAAGTCGATGAACGACATGAAGCCATTCGAGAGCAATTGTCGTCGCTGGCCAATCGCTGCCAATGGATACCGAACGAGCTTCAACGTCAGCAGCTTGTTCAAAAAATCGACCTTCTCTGGAAGGCACTCACAGTATGATCGCGTTGCTTGACGCCCTCGAGCCTTCTTGGGTGCGTGAACATTGGTTGCGGATGTTGTGGGATATCGAGTCAGCAAAGGTCGCCATCAATGAAGACGGGTTATGGGTTCATTACGAAGCGGCAACGCAAGAGGATAGCGAACGCATCCTTCGCTTGTTGCCAGGAGCCTTGCTGTATTCCAATGATTCTCCACTCGGACTGCGTCCTCTGGGTGCAGAGCTCGTTAGTCGCATGGCACCAAATGTTTTTTGGAGTACACCAGCGTCGTTTGCGGATGTAACACTTCCACTTCCATCGTTAGTGATAAACCAAGTTGAGAGAGAAGAGCAAACGACGGACGATTCGATTGCAACTCGGTTGATTTGGTCCCACTCGCAGGATTTTCGTGAGCCCTTCGGAATCGTTTGTCGAATCGAGGAATGGCTGGAGTATTCGGAACGAACTCCTGTTGTCCAGTTTCGACATTTGCGGTTCGCTGCGCGAGCGGACGGTAGAGTTCTGATCATCGGCCATCCCTTACCAAGTCTTCGCGGAACCTATTTGGTCAACACGGACCGGCTTCTCATCCCCTCGTCATGGACTTGGTTTCCATCGGTTTCGGTGGCCTCCATCAAACGGCGGCTGAACCTGGATGAAGAGACCTGGTTGTTGTGGCTCGATCAGTCGCTGATGGAGTTGATTCTTGACGAAAGCTTTATTGCGGCGACGAGATCATCGATCCGCGCGACGGTTGCGACAATGGGAGCGGAAAGCTCAGCATGAGAATTTCATCCGAAACCATTCGGTATCTAACGCCCCTTCAAGAAAGTTTTTGGAAATGGGATAGCGACGACGCTATTAGCTGGGTGGAAGGCAAAACGATCGCTTTCACCGATGAGCTGCGACAGGCAATCGGATTCCTCATCCATAACGGTCTCCCATCGCTTGACTTCGTTTTTTTGGCTTTTGCTGTAACGCGGAGCGGTTGGTCACGCATTGGATGTGACCCAATACAAGAC
>JANPLJ010000215.1:0-3962 GCA_031426475.1 Pirellulaceae bacterium
GAGCAGGCCTGCACAAAATCCAGCAGTCAGAAGTTTCGTGTCGCGATCGCAGACTTCACCACGGTACAGAATCCGACAAGCTTCTATTGTCCCTTCATGCCATTGCGACATCAAGCGTCCTAGACGATGCGCAACATCCAGATACCCTCGTAGCGACTCTAGCGTCTTGGGGTCTAACGCCGCCACGTTGACGGCATGACGTATCTCGCCCGTCTTGAAAAAGTTAATCAGCAGCTGAATGCCTTCGATCGCAACTTGAGTTTGGGCCTCTTCGGTACTGGCACCCAGGTGTGGTGTGCAAACAACTCCCGGCATTCCAAAGAGAGGACTATCAGTACATGGTTCCGTTTCAAAGACATCCAACGCGACGCCACCGATCTTGCCGCTCTTGAGCCCTTCGACAAGGGCCGCTTCTTCATAGATGCCACCTCGAGCGCAATTGATCAATCGAACACCCGGCTTAAGAAGCTCTAATTCCTTCATGCCGACTAGGTACTTTGTCTCATTGGTAAGTGGCGTATGTACCGTTAGATAGTCGACTTTCGGAAGCATTTCGTGGACAGTCGCCGCTCGCTCAACGCCTAGCTTCGTCGCTTGCTCGTCAGTAAAGAACGGATCGAAAGCGATCACTCGCATGCCAAAAGCCAAGCCTCTTGTCGCGACTTCGCGGCCGATTCGTCCCATGCCAACCACGCCCAGCGTCTTGTCGGCCAATTGAGCTCCCATGAAAAGTTTGCGATCCCACTTACCGGCTAGCAAACTCGCATAGGCTGGTGCAATCGATCTCGATTGAGCCAGCATCAACGCAAAAGCGTGTTCCGCGGTGCTGAGCGTATTTCCCGCGGGCGTGTTCATCACGACGATTCCAAGACGCGTCGCTGCGATCTTGTCGATGTTATCCGTTCCTACGCCAGCCCGGACGATCGCTCGCAATCGCTTGTTGCCTTCAAGCGATTCCGCAGTGATCTTTACGCCGCTACGAACAATTGCACCATCGAACTCGTTCAAAGACTTTTGGAGATCGGTCCCTTTGAGACCTGTGCGAACTTCGTACTCAAAGTTCGATTCCGCGCTGAGCAGATCGAAGCCTTCTTGAGCAATCGGATCGAGTACGAGAATACGATACTTGGTCATCGATGCTATCCGTTCTGTGTTGCAAAATCGTTCATGTAATCAGCAAGCGTTTGAGCGCCTTCCATCGGCATCGCATTGTAGATGCTGGCTCGAATGCCACCGACGCTGCGATGGCCCTTCAACGAATCAAGCCCGTGAGCTGCCGCACCTTTGAGAAATCGTTTTTCGATTTCTTCGTCGGTAAACCGAAACGTCGCGTTCATCAATGAACGCGAGGCTGGTTGAGCATGACCGATGTAGAATTTCGGAAACTTATCGACGACCGAGTATACCAACGACGCCTTCTTTCGATTGATCTCGAGCATCTTTGAAAGCCCACCGACTGTTTCTTCAAGCCACTGAGCGACCAACCCGAGCGTGTAGATTGCGAACGTCGGAGGCGTATTCCACATCGAACCTTCGCTTGCCTGGTTCTTGTAGTTCAAGTAACCGGGAAGCGTATCCTTGGATCGTTCGAGAAGTTCTTTACGAATGATCACCACGGTCACACCGGAAGGGCCCGCATTCTTCTGAGCACAAGCGTATAACAATCCGTACTTGGAAACATCGACAGGTCGATACAAGAAGTCGGACGAGCTATCGCAAACCAGCGGAGCAGGGGAGTCAAGGTCCGATTGGAATTGGACGCCTTGGATTGTCTCGTTACTGGTCATATGGACGTAGGCTGCGGCCGAACTCAATTTAAGATCGGCAGCCGACGGCAATCGGTCGTAATTCGTTGCTTTCGCATCATAAACGACTTCGACAGGTCCCTCCTTGACGGCTTCAGATTGTGCATACTTGCCCCACGAACCGGTGAGAATGTACTGAGCTGGCCCCGAATGGCCTCGTAACAAATTCATCGGGATCATCGAGAATTGAAGACGCGCACCACCTTGCAAGAAAAGAATCTCGTAGTCCGCTGGGATCTTCAATAATCGAATCAGCCGTTGTCGAGCTTCCTCTTGAATGGCGATGAACTGCGAACTTCGATGGGAAATTTCGAGAATCGACGCAGGAGCCCCCGGCAAGCAAAGCATTTCATCGCGGATTCTCTCAAGAACCGGTACCGGCAATACCGCCGGGCCAGGAGAGAAATTGTAGAGCCGTTTACCGGCCTGGACGGCATTCATAGATAAGACCTATCGCATCAGTGAGCATTTTTGGGAAAGCCCAAGATTTTAGGCCCATTCCACCATTCACGGAAGGCAGGCAACCGAGAATTAAAGGGACCCGAAAAACAGGCAAATCCCAACTAATTCGAAAGAAAAAGGCAAGTCCCTTAGGTCGTTTTCGTCCCCTATGTCCTTTTCGTCCCTCAAGTCCCTCGAACCCCTAATACCGCGGCGAAGCCCCATTAGGCAACTGCGAAGTCATATTTCCCCCATTCGGAGTCGTCGTTCCAACTGCAGTCCCCGGTCCAGTCCCATTCGCGATCGTCGTCTGAGTTCCAACAATCGTATTCTGAATCGCCTGCTGACCGATCCGCAGATCCAACGCCGCAATTCGCTGATAGACTTCCGGCTGAAGAGAATTAAGAGCGAGGCTTTGAGCATAGTTTTGCCTCGCTTGCGCGAGGTCGCCAGTCTCTTCTCGCAATCGCCCCTTTGCAGACCAGGCGATCGCATTGTTGGGGTCCATCGACAACGCCTCATCAAGATATTGTTCCGCAACCTTCGTTTGCTTGAATTCCTGATGTAGTTTTGCTAGTTCGATGCGAGCATCCGCAAGCGTTGGACTGCGGGTTGACCAATTCTTAAGCAGCGAGAAAGCCTTGTCCGAGCGATTGGTTTCAACCAACAATACCGACAAACCGCGATAACAAGCCGTGTGATTGGGCGAAAGATCCAAGCATTGATTGTAGAGCGCTTCGGATTGCTCGATCAGCTTGCTATCCTTCTGCGTCACTCCCATTCGATGGTATGTCGACGCAAGGTTGTAATAGGAATCGGGGTTGCCAGGGTCTGTTTGTTTGGCAGCTTCGAATTGTTGAAGCGCCTCGGCGTATCGGCCTTGCTGGTACAACTGCACTCCAACAGTATTCTGCCCCAACCCTCCCACGCGACAGCCAAGCATCGAAGCACAAACGATCATGAGATAGATCGTTGTCCCAAAGATTGGATTCGGACGGTTATGAATCATTTGTGCGTTTTGCATTCCAGTGGCTCCATGGCGCTCGCGAAACTTGCCGTTGAAGAGTAGCCGATCAGAAGCCGACGCAACAATACGAGCTTAAACGAAAATCGATTAAACGATTTAGCTAGCAATGATTCATGTTTATTGCGAAAGGACGGAAGGACGCTTCAAAATGGCGAATACATCCCGTGTCTGTCCATGCAGCATGTTCGTATCGAAGACGCTTACGAGCTCCCATCCCTCCTGCCCCAGTTCGTTCAAGCGATCGGTCAGTTTTTCTCCGTCGAGCTTACCGCCGTAGAAAAAACCAGTGGCCGCGAATACGAGTGTCATGTACTCCCATTTCATGGACAAACCTCTCTGGAGAAAATGGAAACGCGAACCACGGTGATTCATCGCCACCGATCGACCTCAATTCGATCGTCATAGTCAGGAATCTCAACGTGCAGACGAAAGAAGATACGATAAATCAAATGTAACGGAATACGTGGAACCCATGTCAGAAGTGCTGTGCCTGCAACAGATAATGCAATGACCGGAGATTCGAGATTCCAGTAGGCCCAGTACCAATACAATGGGGCACGATACTTCCGACGGTACTTCCATTTCGCGCTAGCGTCGCGGTCCTCGTAATTACTGTGCCAGTAGGCCATATAAGCCTCGCCAACGCCCATTCGCCACCCCGTTGAGGTCGGGCTATACGAAGGGAAGAC
>JANPLJ010000216.1:0-6843 GCA_031426475.1 Pirellulaceae bacterium
CGCCACGTTTTTCCGTGCTGCAAAGCGATCGGTGCTCCTGTGATCGCTGCTCCCGCGAGCGGAGTCGTGGGGCCACCGGAAACGTTACTCCGGCAATCGTGACATTTCGACTTTCGGGAATGGCCCGGTGAGTGCTTTCATAAACTCGACGAGGTCGGCTTTGTCTTGGGCTGTGAGATCCAGCTTCTTCATCTTGTCGCTCAAGTTTGGATTCAGATGGCCACCTTTGGCATACCATTCGACGACTTCTTCGAGCGTTTTTTGACTGCCGTCGTGCATGTAAGGTCCGCTCTGAGCGATATTGCGGACCGTCGGAGTTTTAAACGCGCCGCGATCCTTATCTAACTTCGTCTGATCAAATCGACCGAGGTCAGGCATGGCTTTGTCCATGCCAACGCCAAGGTTATGGTAGAGTTCGTCTGTGAAGTTCGCGCCGACGTGACAAGCCGTACAGTTGGACTTCGTGCTAAAGAACAAAGCTCTTCCCCGTTTCGCAGACTCGCTCATCGGATTGGCATCGGATGCTGCTTTTGCTTTGGTGTAGTCGGCAAAGATCTTTGGATCCTCCTTTTCGAGAGTCTTCAGATCCGCAATTTCTTCGGGAAACGCTTCGATAAGTTTACGAACGGGTTCGTAAAGATCGTACGGACTGGGCCCGGTCACCAAGGTCCGTTCGAACGCCGCGATGGCTCGCCCTACGTCATCGATGTGAGGTGCACGGTTGAAAATCTTTTCGAATTGCAAGCGATAACCTTGGTTGGCGGCAAGGAAGCTCACCACTGCCGCGTGTGTGTTCCCCATTTCAATGGGATTGGCAATCGGACCAACCGCCTGGGCTTCCAAGGAGTCAGCGCGTCCATCCCAGAACTGAGCTTTGCTCAGAATGCGATTGAACGACACGGGTGAATTGCGACCGCCCATCTGCCCTTGGACTCCGACGCCGAACTGCGTATCGAATCCGTAGCCACGGCTCGGATGGTGGCAATCCGCGCAACTGACGGTGCTGTCGACCGACAATCGTTTGTCGAAGTAGAGCTGACGTCCGAGTTCGATTTTCGCTCGGGTTAACGGGCTGTCTTGGGGAATATAGATCGAATCCTTACCAGCCTCCAAGCCCATCGGAAGCGACACGACCAGCGGTGCATGATTCTTAGGGTCGTCAAGAAACTTCGCAATCGAAGCCACTTTTAGTTTTGCATCCCCCTGCATTCCTTGAGTCAGTTCGGGCGATCCCAGCATCACACGCTCGGCGTCGACGCCCGAAACAGAATAGAGTGGAACAAAAGCCAATATCGCTGCCAAATATTTTCGCATTATCAATAACCATTAGATTGAAAGGGGGCGGGTCGTATTCTACGTCTTCATCCAACCATAATTTTTCGTCTCTCATCAATTAACTTCAGATAAGATACTAATCCACACGGGTAGCGAATTGCACTTAATCCGGTAGCGGAACGGCGCGAGCCGTCCGGTGAAGTGCGAGAATACCCCACGGAACCGGACGCCTTGCGCCGTCCAGCTACAGTCAATTCGATTGGATTAAGTGCCGTTCACGTCGGTAGTATAGCCTTCCGTCAATGCAATTGTACAGTTGTTGTTGGCCTGCGATGCATCCTAGTGCGTCTCCAACACAAAAACGTGGAATTGGACGTAGTGGATCTCGCTAAAGATCCGAAATCCGCGGGATCTTTAGCAAGATCCACTACACAAGAACTAAGCTTTTGAAGGACGAATGGCGAATCATTTTGGGACGGCAAACCTTACAGCAACGCGGAAAAAGCCCCCACGTTGCCGGTCGCCTAACCGTAAATTGCTTCACCCAAGCCAAGCCGGATCGGTGCCGCTAGATAGGTTTGGGTCGCCGCAGGAACTTGGGCCATGAGATCTGCCGCTCTGCGCGCGTCGGATGGATGCGTTGACGCCCATTCCGGAGGTTTGGCGCCGCCGCTTGCGACTTGACCGAATCGAGTCCAGAATCGGGGAGCTTCGCTTGGGTCGTACCCGGCTCTAGCCATTAAATCGATTCCCATTTGATCCGCCTCTGACTCATGACGTCGGCTGTATGGAAGGATGAATCCGTACTGAGCCGCAGCACCATATGCCGAACGAAACAGTTGACGATTCACGTTGGAAGTTCCGCTAAAAGCGTATTCGACAGCCGATTGAATCCCCTGCACCGTCGCCTTTTGACTGATGCGTTCGCCTCCGTGCCGGGCAAGGGCATGGGAGATTTCGTGACTCATCACGACCGCCAATCCCGCTTCGCTTTGACAGACAGGTAGGATTCCCTCATAAACGGCGACTTTGCCGCCTGGCAAGCAGAAAGCGTTTTGCGACGAACTGGCGAGGAGTCTGAAATCCCAGGCATAGTTCGGTCGGCCTGAGACTGCTGCCAGCCGCATGCCGACTCGGCGCACGATCTCTTCGGCTCGGGCGTTTGCGGAACGTGGTTCTTCTCCCAGAATCTGAGCAAAACTTTCCTGTCCCATCGCGATTTCCTGGTCTTCGGGGAGCAGCAACAACTGCTTACGGCCAGTTATCGGAGCGGATCGGCAGCCCAGCCCGCATCCGCAGAGCGAGACTCCCGACCATGATATTCCTCGTATCCAATCGCGACGAAACATACGAGAATCCTAGGCTTTGTTTCTAAACGGGTAGCTACGCTCGCCAGAGCGTGGTTCTTCAAAGGGATTTCCACGTTCTGGCGAACGTAGCTACCTCCAACTCGATTTTTAGAAACAAAGCCTAGCAAGTCATCCCAAATAGTAGAAAGAGCATTCTTGGCGGGCTCCTCAGCATCGGCGGATCGTGTATGCTAGAAGCAACGCCGTTTGGCTGGCTATTTTTCTTCCACCGTCAATACGATGCTTGTGAGCGACACTTTCCAAAGCATTCCATTTCCAGATTTCCGTTTCCTCGGAGCTGCGTCCGAATTTTGGATGACTCGCTGGCTCACTCCGATTTGGCTGCTCGGCATTGGAGTCGCGGTCGGTTTTCTCTTTCTTTTCTTGCTCGTCGGCATTTTCTACGGCCTTTCGCAATTCCCGTTTTTGGAGAAATGGCGTCGAAATGGGATCGCCTTTTGGGTTGGGCTAGTCGTATCGTTGCTTGTTACGGGGCTCGCATCGATTCCATTGCGACCGCTCTTTGATTTTCGAGCAGGATTTCGAAGCGATGAATGGCTCCTGCTGACAGTTGCGATGTGGCCATTCGTTGCGATCGGCGTTTGGTCGCTGTTCTATTGCGGTCAAGCTCGATTCTTGGGTGAGCTATACGGGACCATTTCACGCGGCATCGGTGCACAGTTGACCAGCGCGCTGGCGGTGATTGGAATCGCGGGATTGAGTTGCACATTCTTGGTGGACGAACCAGTCCCCATGCTTAGCAATCTCCCAACGCTTTTGAAAACAGGCAAATCCATATCGACTTTTACATTACCCGGAATGAATGCATCGGACGAGAAAGCTGAATCCGAGTATGTTCCACTGCCCCTCAAGTATGACCCGCGTTTCATTCAGCGTGTCATTGTCAACAGTGATCGCAACATCGTACTGGCGGATGGCAAGGACGTTGAGTCGTTTCGAGGGAAACCTCTGCAGATTGAGGCGAGAGGCGAGATCGACTGGAACACGAAATCTTCAACGCCTGCTCCGATTCCAATGGTGATAGGAGGTAATGTCTTTGCGCAAAATCTCGAAGTGGATCCCGCGACCGTTACTTTCACATTGACGACGGTTCCTGCATACCCTGAAACGTTTACGATCCTCCTGGTGGCGATCACGGTCCTCTTTATCGGTCTCACGTGGATGCTGCAACAGGCTGCATCACCCAAAATTGCCGCGATCGCGATGGCAGCCGCCAAAAGCGAGTTATCACAGCCGCTCCCGATCATATTGATGCTGATCGGAGCCTTCATGCTCACGCTCTTCGTTTTTCTTCCGTTTCATACGGAAGGGGAAGATATCAAGATGCTGAAGGACTGTGGACTGACGCTGGTTTTAGTGATCTGCCTTTTCCAGGGAGTTTGGTCCGCCAGCAGTTCGGTAAGCGATGAAATAGAGGGCCGAACCGCCCTGACGCTTCTAAGCAAGCCGATCCACCGTCGTTCGTTCATCCTCGGAAAAATGCTCGGTATCTCTTGGGTACTCCTGCTTCTGTTGATCATCTTAGGTTCGATACTTCTGCTCACCGTCGCTTACAAACCGATCTACGACGCTCGTGAATCATCTGCCGACACGCCGCTATGGCAGATATGTCACCTTGAAATGGTTCGCACTTTGCCTGGACTAGCTATGGTGTTTTTGCAAGCATCGACGTTGAGTGCGATCGCCGTGGCTCTTGCGACGCGCGTTCCGTTGCTGGCAAATTTTTCGATTTGTTTCACCATCTATTTGATCGGACATCTGACGCCATCGATTGTTTCGAGCACAGCCGGAGGTTTTCCTATTATACAATTTATGGCGCAATTGATTGCGGTCATCGTTCCAACCCTCGATTGGTATTCGATGGATAAAGCGATCGATACAGGGCATGCCATTCCTATCGTCTACCTGGCAGGAGTGTTTATCTATTCTGCGCTCTATGCAGCCTTTGCGGTTTTTCTTGGCTTACTTCTTTTCGAGGATAGAGACTTAGCGTGACGCAAACTTCTCTTGCGGAATTGGAATCCCGATTCGGTCGCAGGGAAGCGGTTGTTTTACCTTGGATTATCGGTGCTTTTGCAGCTATCGCTGTCCCGCTGATGGTACTGTCCATCGGATGGATGATTGAACTGCTGGTTCGAGCAAGCGTTGCGAAAACGCTTCCGGAAACGATCCAACTCGGACCTCGATTTTCTCTGTCGACAGCTTGGTTAGATGCCGGCCAAGGTCCGTTACGAGGGGTACTGGCATTGATGATCGTGGCATTGGGTTTAGCCATCTTCGAAGCGGTCGTTTTACATTCGCTCTATCGCTGGGCGATTCACTATGCGCTTGACTGTGAAATTTGGCTTCGCCGGAGCCTCTACCAAAACAATTTGACCCGCGCGTCCCAACGAGGTGTCATCGGCCAGCAAGCCGCCCAGACCGAGGCGACAACGCACTGGATTCCCCAAGTGCGAGATGGATTGCTTGCTTGGCATCGCACCCTTCCGCGTCATTTGCTGCAGGCGATTTTCTGCTTCTCCTTCGCGATACTCATTCATCCGATACTGATGTTGCTCGCGGCAATTGCTTTCGTTTTGCTATGGCGAGTCTATGAATTGTTCGATGGTCATCGAAGACGCCTACGTCCCGTCTTGACAGAACGAATCCACGCTGCGAAATCCCGTTTGACGTCGATGGACGAGTGCGGTCCGATCTCGTCTTCCGTTCATCCTGAAAAAGTGGTTCGAGAAGTTTTTGAAGGCTATCTTCGTTCGCTTCGCGATGCCGAGTTCCGGCTTTACGACTGCACTCTTTGGAAGTCGCCTTTCTTGATTGCCACCATTGCATTGATGCTGTGTCTCTTCAGTTTTGCATTGTCGGTCCGCATTCTTCAAGATAGCGGCGGACTCGGAGTCACGGGATCGCTTAGCATGTTGGTGCTGATTGGAATCGGATGCGTTTCAACTCTCAAAGCGAAAAAGGCGTGGGGGCCGATTCGAAATGCAAATCAAGGCGCCAGCCGTTTGTTGGGCTTGCTCAACCAAACCTCTCCTGGACCATCTAATTCCGTGGGCGTTCCCGCGATGCCACTCAAGCAGAGTTTGACGCTGGATGGCGTGTCTTTCGCGGATACCTTAGGGCAGACTCTGATCAAGGGGGTCTCATTTCAAGCACGTCCAGGCATGCTGGTTGCCTTAGTGTCGACATCCGGGCTTGAAGCAAGAGTTATCGGCGAAATGATACTCGGTTTTGGTGTCCCTTCGACGGGACGTATCGTGTGGGACGATCAAGATACAACCGCCTTTATCGCTGGCTCGATCCACAAGCATTGCCTTTCGGTGGCTCCCGATGGACCAATGATCTCCGGGACACTGCTCGAAAATCTATCCGATTCCAGTTCAACGAGGTCTATCGCGGACATCATTGATGCCGTCAAACTCGCACATGCTTACGATGCCGTCGATCAACTTCAGGATTCACTCTCGACGATGATCTCCCCCAACGATGATCGACTCAAAAACGATGCGCTTTATCAGTTGGGGATAGCGAGAGCCATCCTGAGAATGCCCAGTATTGTCGTGGCACAAGAACCGAGTGAACGTGTGACTGCGGCGATCGAAAGTCAATCCGTTGCCGCGCTTCGAAATCTGACGAAACAGGGGGCGATTGTTTTCGTTATCCCACAGCGACTTAGCGCCCTCCGACATGCTGATCTCGTTGTCCTTTTCCATGATCATGAAGTCACTGGAATCGGAACACACGTTGAACTACTTGGGCAATCCGAACTCTATCGACATCTGAACTACGTTCGATTTTCGAACCTCAAAGATATCATGATCGGTAGTTAAACGTCCGCTCGCGAAAATGCCTTCCATTCAACGGAAAATCCAAGTGAACGCGTTGCACAACACATCTCTCATTTCACGACACTATGTCGTTTATTGTGAAAAGCCAAATAAAGCCTAGCACAAGGCTCGTATCACTCCGCAGGCCAAGCCACCAATCCTGGTGTTTTGACGCGGACACTCCATAATTGGTGGCCAGCGGTGATGAAGAGCGTTCGTCGATCTGGGCCACCAAAGGCGCAGTTCGTGACCATGTCGATCGGAATAGGGATTGTATCGATCAGCGTCCCTGCTGTGGATTCGATAACGTATATCCCCGCTTTGTATTTGCCCGCGGTTTCATACGGTGGCGAAGGATGATTGAATCCCGC
>JANPLJ010000217.1:0-1745 GCA_031426475.1 Pirellulaceae bacterium
TCAACCAGAACAGGACGGATCTTTCGCTCGAAAAAATCCAATTGTTCATCGGCACGAATGGAAGTTGCCAAGACTGGCAGCAAAAGGCTGCTCAGAAGTAATCGCATCGAACCAATTCCGAGGGTTGAGGTGGGACGAATCGAACAGCACGTTCAAGCGACGTCGATTCGGAGGCTTCGCGAATGGATATTGTAGCAGCAAACTGTCGCGAGATCAAAAGCCCTCGGAAATGCTTCCAATGGCCCTGGGTCGCAAGCGTCAATTAAATCACGGTTTCTTCTTTTTCGTTTGAATCTTATCCTTTTTGGGCCGCGATTCGGCTGGTGGGACAAGGCTGTCATCTGGTTGATTCCATAGTCGCCATGGATCGTCGAGTCGCCGCATCTCGTCAAGCAAAAGCGACTGCATCTCTTTCAACTTCTCCGCGTAACGAGGATCATTGGCCAGATTCACTTGGTTGGCTGCCGGTTTGACTCCGGTAAGGCTGATCACGTTCGGCTCATGATGTTCCTTGATCAACTCGTTGGGGTTTTCGGCAAGATTGAAAAGCTGAGACTCTCGGACCGCGCCATCCATGACGTCATACTGAATCAGTTTCCAGTCTCCTTTCTTCACGCTGCGCATTCCCGGCTTCGTACCGCCGTTGTAGACACCGTAAAGAACATCACGCGAAGTTGTTCGACGTCCTTCGAGAACTGGCTTGAAACTGATGCCTTCGTTGCTGGCTGGAGTAGAAATGCCGGATAAGTCGCAAAGCGTGGCGAGAATGTCGAGCAGATAGATATTTCCTTCGGTGCGCGAGCCAGGCTTCACGCCAGGCCCTTTGACGATAAATGGTACTCGCCAAGTGTGTTGGTAGAGATTCTGCTTTCCCTGTAAACCATGTCGCCCAATCGCAATTCCGTGATCCGCCGTGTAAATGATGTAGGTTTTGTCTAGCTCGCCCATCGATTCGAGTTTGTCGAGCACACGTCCAATTTGGATGTCGATGTTCTCGCTACAAGCGAACTCGCGACCCAATTCATTGCGAATCGTCGCTTTATCGCGTCGCTCCCAAACGCCACTTACCTGTACTTCATCGCGCAATCCAGGATGACCATGATGGAACGGGTGCGCAGGGAGATAGTTCGACGGCAATACAGGTTGCTTGGCGTTCTCTTGCGGGGGCGAGTTTTTGTCAGTGTGATTTGCGGCTCCATACTTTTCCAGAAGCTGGGGCGTTCCGTCACGCGTATCGTGTGGGTGGGAAAATCCAAAATCGATCATGAACGGTTTCGGGTCTTTGCTCGTTGCACGTTCCTCTAAATACTCCAGAACGCGGTTCGCGTGCCACTCGCTCCCGGACTCGGCGGTGCTGCCGCGCTTGGTTGCATCGTACCGTACAGTGTAAAGTTGATTCGCGGCTTCATAGCTGTTCCCCTTCTTGCAAGTCCGCATGGTTGCATAGCCCGCCCGATTGAAGACCGCTGGGATCGTTTGCTGCACGACGTCGGCGGGACAAAACCCTTTCTCCGTCGCTTGCGGGGCGATGGGCAAGTGCCAAACAGTCCGACCACACATGATCATATGACGCGAGGGAGTACAAACCGCCCCACTGAAGGACCCCATATGATACGCGCCATCGAATACCATCCCCTCCCGAGCAAGTCGATCGAGGTTGGGAGTCTGTAATGGCGAGGCAGGATTGTATACCTTGAGATCCAGTGGCGACTGGTCATCGACCAGGATAAAAAGAATATTCGGTC
>JANPLJ010000218.1:0-7853 GCA_031426475.1 Pirellulaceae bacterium
CGCGCTAAATAGAATCGAAGCCGAACTCCTGGTTCACTTTCAAATTCGTATACACCCAGTCGGACACCTTCGGATTCTTCGTGCGATACTTCACGAACTTCAATTGGCAGACCGGCCTCAACCGAATCCGTATCGGGCCAAGCACCGAAGGTCTTCCTTCGCAATAACGCCGTCGCTTTCAGCGGATCGAAGGAATGGGAATCGACAGCGAGTCTCGTAAAACCTTCGTAGCAGCGGGTCGTGATTTCGTCCGTCGGGTACTGCGGAAAGACCTTGAGATCTCGCGGATCTAACAACTTCTCAGCAAAATTAGCGACCGGGCTCTCATCTTTCTTCAGCCACTTGTTAAACCATCGCATCACCGGCACCTGCAACTCTTGTGTATCCTTGTGAGGCCCCTCGGTGATGAGCAATCCGAGTTTGTCGGGGACATCGTAAAGATCGTAGATTTTTCGCACCTTGGAATGCAGTCGAACGACTCCATCCAACGGAAAAATTCGATCTTTGTCCGTGTTGCATATTAAAAGCGGTCGAGGGGCAACCAGGGCAGCGACTTGAGCGTAGTCCCAGCGGTACGTGTTGACCATGAACATGCAGTCGCAGTGCCCTTCGACACATCCATCATCGACATGGTTCTGCAAGTCGGCGATACCAGCCACCGGGCACGCGGCTTGAATGCGTTCGTCGAGCGCCGCAATCCACCACGAGTAGGCTCCGCCACCGCTACGTCCCGTCACACCGATCCGCTGGCCATCGACATCCGCGCGCGATTGCAAGTAGTCGAGCGCACGAATGCAGTTCCACACCTCCGCACCTGCTGACGTATATCCTCGTGAGTTCCACCACCACATCCCTTTATTGTGCGTCCCATGATGAATTCCTTCCAATTCACCAAGCTGCACACTATCCAGAATAATGCAAACATAACCATTTCTCGCGAACCAAATGCCATGATGTTGGTACGTTGCTTTGTTACCGTAGCTGACGTCGTCGATTTTCGATGGACCATGGCCACATACATACAAAATCGCTGGCGATGGGACTTTCGTACCTTTCGGGACATAGACATTGGCCGTAACGTATAATCCCGGACGCGACTGGAAGTGCAGTTTTTCAACGGTAAAGTCTGGGTGATCCAGTGTTCCGGTAATCGTCGCATGAAGCTCAGTGCGTTCTGGTTTGGGATCGAGGCTTAACATCTCAAATAGCTGCTGGCGAAATAGGTCCTTCTGCTCGTCCCAGTCCTTTCCGGAAGCGATCGTCGCAAGTGATCGTTTGGCGAGCTTTTGCGTCTCGAGATGAAAAAAGTCCGCCATCATCCGATCACCCGGCGTGGCTCGGCCCGGAAATTTTCCAAACGAATTTTGGTACGCCTCACCAAAGAAGGCGGAGTTGGTACGATCACGCGGCTTTTCTTGGGCGACGGCCCACATCGACGAAGCGATGATCGTGGGAAGCATTACAAGGGTGACAATGCTCGAGGCGCGACGATATCTCATAAGGCAGGCACCGATGGAAGGTTGGGAATGGAGGGGAAGAAGTAAGATGGATTCTACCAAAGCTTCCTGACGGACGCGCGGGCTGTCGCATTTGTCGTACGACGGACTTCCTTGTTCGTCGATCCGTCTCTGGACGGACTTGGAAGTCCGTCCTACACAAGTAATTCAAAAAAGTTCGACAGTCTTCGCTCATCGCCATCCCTCACGTTGCTGCGCACCCTGAATCCCGCAGGCTTGTCCTGCGGAAGTTTTGGTTTTCTACTACACTCGAGTCGCCGCAATCCTCGCTTTGCCTGCGGCAAATCTGGCGGCAAAGCGAGAGAGTGAATTGTTCCGTATTAGCGAAAAGCCCAACGATCCGCAGGACAAGCCCATGGGTATCTACACAATTCCACGACGTTTCTTGAGACCCCCACGAGTTCTGAGGTCGTCTCGCTTTCGAGACTACCGTAGGCCGGAACAAGCAGCTAACTGCGTTCGTCAATTTGAGAGAGATAGTCTGCGCCGTTCCGGCAATCCGAAACCTCGGTGCTGCCGGAACGGCGTCGCCAACGTTTTATTCACCATCCAAGTTTGCTAGCGACTTGTTCCGGCCTACAAAAAAGCGAGACGGCCTCGGAATTCGTGGGGGTCTCTTGCATTTTTGCGAAAGATCAAAGAATTTCCTTTCGTAATTGTGTAGATACCAATGGACAAGCCTGCGGGATTCATTGATTGAGGCCGTTTACTCCGGTGGCCCAAGTTCTTGGATGGCTATGTCCTTGTACCGAACGATCGAGGTTGCATTGCCGTGGATCTGTACGGCGATCATCCCTTTCTTGGCGATGTTCGGTTCTGTTTCGGTATAGTCAACGGTTTGTACGCCATTGAGCCAAAGTTGAATCCGATCGCCTTGAGCTCGGATACGATATTCGTTCCATTCCCCCAACGGCTTACGAGCTTTCTCCGATACCTCCTCGGTTGGTTTTACAAGAACCTTCTTCCGACGGCTTTCATCGTAAAGTGCGCCATCCAGGCCCGCGCCGAGATCCGCTTGATAGCCTGAGACTTCGTGGTGATTTGGGATCCGCTCGGAACGAAACTGGACTCCACCATTGACGAACCCTTCCTTTCCTTCGAGTTTCCACTTCAGCGTCAATTCGAAATCTTCGTACTCTTTCGTGGTTGCTAGGAAGTCGTTTTTCTCTTGTTTCTTTTCCAGTGTTCCCGCTGTTAATGCACCGTCCTCGATCCTCCAGACCGAACCGATGTTGCCCTCCCAACCGGAAAACGTTTTGCCGTCAAAAAGAGAGGCAGGCTCTACGGCGTTGACAGCTTCGTGAGTAAGCAACGTGATGCCGACCAGGAGTAATGTCGCAATAAGGTCATCGATTCGTTTCATTGATTGGCTCTTATTAAAGTTTATGTGATTGTTTGGGCACATCAGACTATCTCATTTGCACCCAGAACTCAATGTTTACGCCCAAATCTTCTTCGACATAACCGTTCGCCAACTAAAACAAGAGCCGGAAGCGTAAGCGACGAATTTGCGAAGCAAAAACAAGAGCCGGAAGCGTAAGCGACGAATTGCCGAATCGTAAGCAACACGCCAGCAGCGACAACCATCGTACGAATTTCATCTCGCGCCAAACTTCGCTCGCGCGATCGCAAAATCGACGAGCGCTTGCTCGTGAAAAAAACCTTCCCAGAAGCTGTGCCCTTGGCCTTTCGCAATGATAAGACTGACTAGGTCTTTGGCGCCAGCTGCTTCGTAGCGTCGCAGAAGTTCGGCTGAGTTTTCCTTCAACGGTACAACTTTGTCGTCGTCACCATGAATGATCGTCACTGGAATCTTAGCGATCGCTAAGCGTTCGATACGTTCGATCGGATTCAGTTCGGAACTTCGCTTGTCAAGTTCTTCCGGCGTCATTGAATATGCCGGTGCGGCTTTCGCCAGCGTCGGGTAGGTCCGAAAATCGTAGACAGGATAGATCCCGATGATTCCGGCAATCCGATCTGGATGCGCAATCGCCCAACTGCTCGTCCAAAGCCCACCGCGACTTCGGCCGAACAAGCACGGCTTGGCTGCAAAGCCACGCTGCTTTGTCAGCTCGTCGTACAAGGCATCGAACACCACGTGACTCGCTGGGCTGCCGTACGCTTCACCGACATCGATACCAGCAACAGCAATGCCTGCCGATAAGAACTGTTCATGCATCCATCTCTCTGCTTCATCGGGATATTGCGGTAGCGTCGGACCGTAGAATATCCAAGGCTGCGGCGACGTGCGTTTGGATACATCCGGTAAGTAGAGGAAACCTGGTCGCTCGAGCACTGTCAAACGTTCTCCCGGCAACTCGATGCGTACCTTCGGCGTGGGCGGAGCCTTCTTTTTCTCTTCTTCCGAAAACGCCAACGCGTGAACCGTTGCAGCAAGTAAGAGACAGCATGAGATTTTGAGAGAAGGGCCTTGATTCAAACGCGTCATCTTTTACTCCAATTGTGATTTCTGATTATTCGCCAAGCCATGCACGCAACTCCATTGCATCCGCTTGATCTTTGGCGCGCCCCGTAGACGCTTTGTTTTTTAGAAGTAGCTCTGGCGATATGACAGGGATATTGATTCCGTCCAGCAACACCTTGCGGCTGGTTGCTTCGACTTCCTCGAATGAGACACCATCAATGCGAGTCAAAATGTCGATACGAAACGGCGTGCGCCCCAACATCAACACTTGTCCGTCATTGAGCAGCTTCTCTGACTCAGGTGGCAAGGTCGTCCCGAAGCCAAATTTCTCGAGGACTTGACGAAGCCTTGCCTCATTCTCGTTCGTTATTGCGACGAAAAAATCAATATCACCGGTCGCTCGAGGATTCCGGTAGAGGTTGTATGCGTACCCCCCAATCATCACGAACCGAACGTTGACCGATAGCATCAACTCGATAAATTCTTTGAAATCCGGGGGGAACTGCATAGTAAGGTGCCATTAGCTGCATGAAAGCGTCGAATCGTTCTTGGTAAGTTAGAGCATTGTCATCCGCTCTAGCGGATGCCTCCGCCTCCTCATGGCTACTAAAACTCCGAAAGATTCTCTCCATACTTTATCTCCGTCGTCTACGATCATTTCTGGTCGCCCCAGGAAAAGCAAGCCACTGAATGGATCTTGACACTACGCCGCTCAAGACATGCTACGGCTTCTTGGCTTCGATTCGACCGAATAGGTGGCCGCCATTTTTGTCGTGCGTCCAAGTTCCCGCATACTTATCATCGTGAAAGACGACTCGAGCCGAGAAAGTTCCCAGACCAGGAATGATAAGTCGGTCCATCGTCATCACGGGCGTTTGATCTGCCCACTTGATCGACGTAACAATCGGAACAGTAACATCATGGTCACCGTATTTGATCCTTGCCTCCAATGCCCATAGATCGTCATCGACGGCTAGCTTCTTGATCGACTTGATCTCGTACCGCTCCTCGGACAGGTCATTCATCTTCTTTCGGTCGACGGTAAACATACCGATCAATACAACGTTGGTAAGCATTTTCTCGAGCGCCTGAAAACGAGGTTCCTTGCTCGCTGGATTGTCTGCCGCAGCGGATGGGGCTTGCTCTTGTCCGCTAAGCGTTCCGAATGGGATAGAAACCATCAAAATTGCGAGAACAACGACGAAACACTTCATAATTTGACCTCCAATAGTCAGGGAATCGGATTCTGGTATCCTGTGCATTCGATCCATTTTAACGGAAAATGATGAGAAGGTTTAGCTGGACAGTGTAAGAAAGGGTCTGTGAACGTGAGGCGATTTTTTATTGCAGGCAACTGGAAGATGAACCTTTTGCACGAAAGCTCAATCGCTTTGGTCCAGGCTTTGCGATCTCAGCTTCAACCGCTCGCGAACGTCGATGTCGCTGTCTGCCCGCCAAGCCTGTATCTATCGGCTGTCGCTACCGCTCTTGAAGGCGGCTCGATTCGGCTGGGTGCTCAAAACATGTACCATCAGCAAGAGGGTGCCTATACAGGTGAGATCAGCGGAAAAATGCTTCTCGATGTTGGCTGCCGCTATGTAATCCTGGGACATAGTGAACGAAGGGCATTGATGGGCGAGACCGACGTGATGGTCAACCAGAAGCTGCTTGCTGCACTTCAATGTGGTTTGACTCCGATCGTTTGTATTGGAGAGACGCTGGCAGAACGCGAAGCGGGCCAAACGCAGGCGGTCGTTCGTGGTCAGTGCCGTGGTTCGCTGGTCGGGCTGACGGAGTCCCAGATGTCGAAGACCGTGCTCGCCTATGAACCCGTTTGGGCAATCGGAACGGGTAAGACGGCGACTCCCGCACAAGCTGAAGAAGTGCATGCCGATATTCGAGGCTTGTTGGTCGAGCTATTCGGTGCCGCTTGCGCCGCGAGCACGATCATTCAGTATGGCGGTAGCGTTAAAGCAGACAACGCACGTGAGCTTCTTTCGCAACCGAATATCGACGGTGCATTGGTTGGCGGAGCGTCGTTGAAAGCCGATACCTTCATCCCGATTTGCACCGCAGGTGAAACGATTCAAAAGTAGGCCGGAACAAGCAGCTAATTGCGTTCGTCCATTTGAGAAAGATAATCTGTGCTGTTCCGGAAATCGGCAGTCGGAAAACTTCGGTATTGCCGGAACGGCGTCGCCAGTTTTTTATTCAACATCCAAGTTTGCTAGCGACTTGTTCCGGCCTACCTCATGCGTCGTTTTGAACGTCTTCTTCCAGGTTCCTGAAGCTCGTAATCAGGGCACCACATTCCCAGCATAGTTCGCCGATGCGACGGCACCAAACAGTCATTGCGTACACTTCGCGATGTTGGAAGCAAATGAGAAGTTTTTCTTGTGGGAATAATTGCAGATGGGAAATGATTCCAATCCCACGTTTGGAAATGTCCTTGACGTACACTATCAATTGACGTTCACTTCGAACAAGGCACGGTGGACTCTTCTCGATCGACATCGCAGCCTTGCATCGAATACGAAGCCGTGAATTTTTTCGCGACTCGAAGAACGTCGATTCGCCATAACTAGGTTCGGCAAAGAACGCAGCCAGTGACGGCGGTAAAACGATTTTGGATTCGAGGACGTTCATGATCGGCCTTTGCCTTCCAGGACGAGCGCACTCCAACAGCGAACCATTTCAGCGTCTAGCTCTTTTCCGACGGACTTGCCAAGGATCTCAAGAGCCGTACTGTGCTCCATCATCGATCGGTAAGGACGCGTTGAAGTCAACGCTTCAAAGATGTCGACAACAGCGCACAGCTTCGCCCAAGGATGGATTTCATCGCCAACGATGCCAACCGGATAGCCTGTGCCGTCGATCTTCTCATGGTGTTGGTAGACCATCATCAACTGGGCAAAGCTAAGGTCATCACGGTCAGCAAGTTCCTGAAATCCAACCAACGGATGCTTTTGGATTTTCTTGAACTCGAACTCGTCCAGTCGTCCAGGCTTCCGCAAAATGCGGTCATCGATCGACAACTTGCCAATATCATGAAGAAGCGCGCCGACCGCGATTTGGTGTTGATCAGCGACGGAATAGCCCATCCCTTTGGCTAGCAATACCGCATAAGTCGCTACGTTTGCGGAATGTGTGAATGTAGCATAGTCATGATGGAGGACGTTATAGAGTCCCGACAATACGATCCGCTCGTCCCCGACTATCTTGACGATCCCGTCGCTAAGCGACTGCGTGGCTTGCACGATGTTGTTCGTGGATCCGCTGCGAAACGCATTGCTGAGCACATCGCGAACAACTTCGTTCAGGACGGACGTTCGCGTCTTGACCGAAAATCCCGGGTCGTCAGCGATCTGCTCCCAGTGATCGCGTAGATAGCTTTGGTAGGCGTCGTAGCTTTCGGCACTCACATAGAGACGGAAGACTTTTTCCTCAGCTAACTTTTTTAGGCGATATCGACTGACCGGTTTTTCTTTCGAGCAAAAAAGGATCGGCTCGGAATCCTCGCCCGAACTCGCGTAAATATCGATTCCGACGATCGATTCGGAAAGCAATGTTGCCGGACTAATCGCAACGAGTTTTCGGTTATCAATCGCTAACATCAAAATGAATGCCCTATTTGTCAGACACAATTCCGCCTTTCATCTGACTTGACCTTGCACGTCGTAGGCGATTCGGTCGAGAATGATGGCTAGGAAGAATACAACTCAATTGTACACATGGCCATTCGCTTCTATTCGAAAATGACAGTTCACTGTCGGACAAAGCTACGGGTTCGTTACAGACGGTACAATCGGTATTGTGGAGCGCGCGAGGATATGCGTTGGCTCTGTGTCCTCTGTACGTCTGCATTTCGATCCTCTCGTATTTTGAAACACAGAGGCGCAGAGGACACAGAG
>JANPLJ010000219.1:0-1875 GCA_031426475.1 Pirellulaceae bacterium
CGTGTCAAAATCGTATAATCCAGGCCAACGTCCACATGAACTTCCCTGCCCTTCTCCAGAACGGTCGTCCGATGGCAAGCGTCCAGACACCAGAACTCAAGTCGCCCGTGAAGAATCCTACATCGGTTTCAAGCATTCGTATTTACAATACGCTTACCAAAAACAAGGAGCCATTCGAAACCATTAAGCCCGATAAGGTCGGGATGTACCTTTGCGGCCCAACCGTATATGCGGAGGCGCATATTGGCCACATGGTCGGGCCAGTCATCTTCGACACGATCAAGCGTTACTTGACGTATTGCGGCTACGAAGTGACCTGGGTCGTCAACATTACCGATGTCGATGACAAATTAATCGCATCCGCGAAGAAGCGCGGGATCTCGATGTTTCAAGTCGCGACTCAGATGACGGCAGATTACCTTTCGAATTTGCTGGCATTAGGAGTTGATCAGATCGACCACATGCCTCGAGCGACCGAGTGCATGGATGAAATTATTCGCTTTGTACAAGAACTGATCGACCGATCTTTTGCTTACGTTAGCGGTGGCGACGTTTTCTTTGACGTGACTCGAGATTCGGAGTACGGCCGACTAAGCAATCGCTCGATCGAAGCACAACAAGGCGAAGGCGGTGAGGCGGCACAACGGAAGCGGTCGAGCGGTGATTTTGCGTTGTGGAAATCGGCGAAGCCGGACGAACCGAACTGGGATAGCCCATGGGGAAAAGGACGGCCAGGATGGCATATCGAATGCTCGGCGATGAGTCGACGCATTCTGGGAAAGACATTCGATATCCATGGCGGCGGCCTGGATCTAGTTTTTCCACATCACGAAAATGAGCTCGCTCAAAGCCGATGCTGCCATGGTCAGCCGATGGTCCGATACTGGATGCACAATGGTTTGATGCGCGCTTCGTCGGCAAGCGGTAAAGTCGGTGGAAAAAGCGACCGCGATGAAGCGACAAGTCCAGCAGACGATGTTTCCGGGAAGATCTCGCGCAGCAAAGGTGCAGGTGGACTTGCGCAACTGATCGAGAAGCACACCGGGGAACGTATTCGGTTTTTCTTGTTGCGATCACACTATCGATCGACCACCCTTTTCAGTGACGAACCCTTGGCAGAAGCTGGCACCGCTCTCGAAGCGTTCTATCGGTTATTCCAACGCTACGAACGAATTTCAGGCCAGAACGCATACAGCCTTGAAGTCAATCATCGTCGAGCAACTTTCGAAGCTCCGGTTACAACGAATGCGTCCATCGTTGAAATGCTTCGATTGCGCGATAGCTTCTTGGCAAAGATGGATGACGATTTTAATACAGGCGGAGCCGTCAGCGATCTCTTTGACATGACCCGTTGTTTGAATCGATTGATTGAATCCGAATCGCTGGAAGATGCAGCAAAACGATCGCCTGCCAACGTACAATTGCTCACCGAAGGAATGAAGATCCTTCGCGAGTTGGCGGCGATACTCGGAATTTTCACTAAGCCACCCAAAGGTGTAGCTACTGGAGTAAACGATTCAGAATCGCTTGTCGAAGGGTTGATGCAGCTTGTCATCCAACTGCGAGCTGATGCGAGAGCAAAGAAAGATTTCGCCACCTCGGATGTCATCCGCAATGGATTGACCGCACTGGGATTGACGCTGCAAGATGGGAAAAGCGGGACCGTTTGGGAGCAAACGAAAGGCAATTAAGCGAAGGTCGTGCTTTGCCCCGTTTGGATTTGGGCCTCGTTTGGATTTGGGCGTCGATTCGCGTTCGATGATTCGCGGGTTTGATTTCGATAACCTAGGATTCGAAGACATTTGACTGACGCCTCGCCACCCAAAAAATCTTGCATCCTGGGTCTCGATCCTGGACTTGCTGTCACCGGCTACT
>JANPLJ010000220.1:0-1855 GCA_031426475.1 Pirellulaceae bacterium
GGAGACCCGGTCAGTGCTTTTGGGGGAGTTGTAGGATTCAATACATCCGTCGATGCGGACACCGCAATGATTCTTTGTGAACCAGGGCTCTTCATCGAAGCGATCGTAGCTCCAGACTACGAAACAACAGCCCTTGAGATACTCACGACGACCCCTAAATGGCGCGACAATGTACGGTTGATGCAAGTCGGAAAACTGGAGCCAGTCGGTCGTGAACTAGAGTACCGTTTTCTCAAAGGAGGAGTGTTGGTTCAAGAAGCCGATACGATCGCGGCATCGCACCTTCAATGGAAAACGGTTACCGAAGCCAACGTTGCGGATTCGCTTTGGGAGGATATCGCGTTCGGCTGGGAAATGGTTCGACATGTGAAAAGCAACGCAATCGTGCTCGCCAACGACGCAGCCCTGGTCGGCGTGGGTGCTGGCCAAATGAGTCGGGTAGATAGCGTCGAAATCGCTATTCAAAAAGCCGGTGAACGAGCTGCCGGTAGCATCCTCGCTTCCGATGCTTTCTTTCCGTTCCCGGATAGTATTGAATTGGCTGCAAAAGCTGGCATCATCGCCATCATTCAACCAGGTGGCTCACGCAAAGACGATGAAGCGATCGCGGCCTGCAATCAACACCGCATCCCCATGATCTTCACCGGTCGACGGCATTTCAAACATTAGTGCTCCGTCCAACTTAGATTTTAAGGTGGGTAGCCGAATTCGTCAGAATTTGGGCGCAGCTTGAAAGGCGATGTTTATTGCGCTTCATCCGAAGTCTTACGACATCGGCTACGAATTGAAACCCAAAATCTAAAGTTGGTGAGGCACTAGTTACTCAATTCGTCGACAACTTGGGCGACCCGAAAACACGTTCGAGTTCCTTGCGAATGATTCCACTCCAAATCTTATATCCATCTTCGTTTTGATGAAGTTGGTCGCTGACGTAGAGCTCTGGTCGCGGTTGACCTTCGGCGGTCAGGTATAAGGAATGCGTTTCGATGAAATGCAGCTTCGAATCCTTTTCACAGAATGCTTTCAACTGCGTATTCGCCGCTTGAATATCGGGCCACGCTTGGAATCGCTTGGGAGATGGAGTTATTGCAATTACAAATATTTCGGCCTTGGGAACTTGCTTCTTCACTGCATCGACAACGATCGAGAATAATCGAACGACTTCTTCCGGCGTTTTGTTGAGCTCTGTTTTTTCCGTGATATCGTTTCCAACGTAGATCACGACGCCTCGCGGATGATGTGCTGCGAGAAGTCTCGGCGCATAGATTGCCAAGTCAGAAAACTTGGCGCCTCCGTAGCCACGTCCGATACATGGCCAAGGTGCTAAGTCTTTCGGCAGAGTCGTCCAACGTCGAATGCTGGAGCTTCCGAGGAACAGAAGCGAATTCTCGTCGGCGACTTCGGTTAGATCCTTTTTCTCCCACGCAACGATATCTTTTTCCCATTTTGCGGAAGGCTCGCGATAGTCCTTAAGCGAATCGAGCTCCTGGCCAAAGGTTTTCGTGTCATCGCGGAGGCAAACAAATGCACATACTGCAATCGCAAGCAACCATCGTCGCCGAGTAGTCATGATTGATCTCTATTTGGAATGTCTACGGAAATAGTCGAGCCCCGCCTTGGCTAGTCTAGCAAAGACAATTTCAGGATGTCCCCCAAGTTCAAATTTTTCGCAACGTATTTGCCCATTGGGACCAGCCAATGCAATGATGAACTCGCAGGTTGGCATCCGGACGGCGTCTTGAATCGCAGCATGTGTTGGATAAGGCCCCATCAATAGCACCCAGTCGGTACGCATTGATTTTTTGGCTGCTAGAGCGATTTTTTGATGCAGGTCTTCGCGTGGCCCCCACTCTGC
>JANPLJ010000221.1:0-3861 GCA_031426475.1 Pirellulaceae bacterium
GAAGCCACCAAGCCATGGAGCATGAGCGGGGTGAGCGGGGTTCGCAATTTCTTAGATCGAGTCTGGCGGCTGGTCATCGATTCCTCGGCCGAAGAGAACACGGTCTTGCCGTTTGTCAAAGACGTTCCGCCGACACCGGAGCAGAACCGCATGGTCCATGCAACGGTCTCCGCGGTCACTCGCGATTTGGATGCGTTGAGCTTCAACACTTCGATCGCAAGAATGATGGAGTTTGTGAACTTCTTTACCAAAGAATCTGTCCGTCCTCAATCGGCGATCGAAACATTGGTGTTGTTGCTCTCGCCACTGGCACCTCATTTGGCCGAAGAACTTTGGGAGGCCTTGGGACATAAAACCTCGTTAGCCTACGAAGCATGGCCTACTTACGATGAAGCGGCGTTAAAGTCGGACACGGTTGAAGTCCCAATCCAAGTCAACGGTAAACTAAAGGGAACAGTCGTTGTCGCGATAGATTGCAATCAAGCCGACTTGGAAAAAGCGGCTCGCAACCATGAACGAATTACGGAACTGCTCGAAGGGAAGCAGATCGTCAAAGCAATCGTTGTTCCAGGACGGATGGTGAATTTTGTGGTGCGTTAGTGGTTGAAACGAAAGCTTCCGTCCGCTTGCTTGTTCTGGTCTGCACCTACAACGAGCGGGCGAATCTTCCGCGACTCGTCGAAGATATCTTGGCGGTGGCTCCGCTTGCGCATTTACTTGTTATCGATGACGGCTCGCCTGATGGAACGGGCGATTGGGCTGCCGAAGAATCGTCGCGTCGGCCACAACTGCATCTACTGCAGCGTGGAACGAAGCTCGGTCTTGGGACAGCTATCAAAGCGGGCCTCGCCTACGCGATCGACCATGATTTTGACTACGCGATCAACCTGGATGCCGATTACAGTCATGATCCAGCTCAAATCCCGAATCTGCTCGCCGCTGCCATCGAAAGCCAAGCGGCACTCGTCATCGGATCGCGGTACGTCGAGAACGGCGGACTCAAAAATTGCTCCTGGCGACGCCACTTTGTCAGTCGTGCAGCCAACGTTTATGCCCGTACTATTGTCGGTTGGAAAATCCGCGACTGCAGTAGCGCCTATCGATGCTATCGAGTCAAAGCACTGCAGCAGATTGCACTCTCAAAAATTGAATGTGCGGGCTACGGCTTTCTCGAAGAAATCCTCTGGGAGATACTTGGATCGGGCGGCCTAGTCATCGAACGTCCGATCATCTACACCGAACGTGAGCACGGCGAATCAAAAATTTCGCTCAAAGAGGCGATCGGTACGTTAATGGTTTTGAATCGCTTGGCCCTCGCGAGATTTGGATTGCGACGTTGAGTCACTCGCTTGCCGGCGTTCCTATTCGAACCCAAACGGCAGGGGTCGTCTTAGCTTCTTCGCCGAACGTTTGCGAAACAATGAAGCCACTGGCTTGCGAGGTGTAAAAAACCCGCCCGTTGGAGACGACCGCTCCCAGGCATTCTCGAGAATCGATCGCAGGGCCCGTCGATACCAACTTGCTCTCTTCGGAAAGATCGATCATATCCATGTTTGCCCCTAGAATGTAAGGTTCTGACAAAGTAAATCGGCAGCAGGCATAATTGTGATCGACGCCCCCAGTGACCTTGCCTGTGCTGCGGTCAAAGACGTTGCCTCGGCCGCGAAGCGCATTCGAAAAGATAAATCGTTCTCCGACGCTCACGACATTTAAGGCAGAAGTAATCGGATCAGACTTCCAAACAAGCGAACCATCGTTCGCATCGAGGCACCAGACATAGCGACTTTCCGTCGATTCATCGGGACGATTGTTGCCACCGATGTATAACCGACCGTCGCGAGCGCTCAACGTACATTTGGCCGTCACATAGTAGGCTGTTGTATGCCAAATGGTTTCTCCGGTAAGCGGATCGAGGCACGCGGTCAAGCCATTGTTTTCCACCGACAATCCGCGTCGAGCCCGCTGGCTGGCGGAGTATCCAAAGAAAGTCGAATAGAAGAGTTTCCCATCCATCAGACATATGCCGCAATCGTTTCCTCCACGTCCGAACTCGGAGAAATCCTTTTGCCATACGATCTTTCCTGTATCCAGGTCCCACGCCCATAACAACGGGCGATTGTCGCGAGGATAATACGGGTTGTCATTCGAATAGATCCAGCTCATAACTTCCGCACCATCCGCCGATTCGGTCGGCGTTCCCTTGAAGATGAATGGCTTCTCCGTTCCTTGTGTTGCATATTGCCCGGATCCTGAAGCGTAGATCGCAATGTTGCCATGTACCACAGGCGGAAATTGTCGGCTCCAACTCGGCGAACCTGTGAATGGCGCTTCCCAGAGTAAATCTCCCGTTGCAGCATCTAAGCAACGCATTTGTGATTTTTTGACCCCCGCTTGTGGCACGAGTAATTTGCCACCGATGAATAGCGGTGAAGTAAACGACAGATAAACATCGGGCCAGTGGCGTCGCCAAAGTATGCGTCCAGTATCTTGCTCGCACGCGATGATTTGCCCTTCAGCGGTATGTGTATACAGTCGACCACCGCCGCAAACCGGTAGATGCTTGACCGTCCCCTCCAATCGACGAGCCCAACGCATCCGCAATGGCGGACGAAGTCCTTGTTCGTTTGCATTCGTTGACCCAAAGTCGCCATAGTTCGTATACCAATCAAACTTCCCTTTTGCCAATCGCCCTTTTAACGGACTTCGGATACGATTGATTTGAAGATCTTGCGTCGGCAATGCTGCGTTGCCCTCCTTGCCATAGACATATAGATAGCCATCTTCGCATGGCACATAGATTCGTCCGTCGGCTACTGCGACCGAGGCGGTAATCGGCGAACCAAAACCAGTCGCCAAAACTTGCTTCTCGCCGCCATCGAGCGGCACCACGTAAAGGCTCCCGTCGAGACCGCCATGGACAACATGCCGACGCGTGATGGTCGGCGCACAGATCGACGGTGCCTCACACAGTACTTCGGGCTCATCGCTTCCTGGCTTATGACGACACAGCCCAAGTCCTTGCTCGGGCCGCGATCGATATACATCCTTGCCCCGCACACTAACAGCCGAAAAGCTGAGAAGGCCAGGAAGCTGAATAGCTGTTTGCGTTCCTTTCACAAAGTCGGTTTCGACCTTATTATCCAGAAGTTTGAGAATCTCAACTCGTCCCGCGTTGTCGCGACGATGCCATTGAACATAGACATTTCCATCTGCATCGGCGCTTTGCCCGAACGTCGCAGGAAATTCTTTACCGTCATACTCTGGTATTTCGGCTGCAACGCGCAACTTTCCAGCTGCCCCGACGTCATCCAGGAATACCGTACGTCCACCGGCTGGGATGACAAGAGTTTTGTCAATCAAACACAACTCGCGAGAACAAACGAAATGGTCTCGCCAAGTCACACGTTTAGGTCGCTCCTTCAACCAATCCTCGCCCTTCCAGCGATCACCTTCGAAGCCGATGACTTCCTTGACAAAGTCCCACGTCCACACCGTGGTTCCGTTTGGTTCGACAGCATAGACTTGAGCGCCGATCGTCGCGAAGTAGACACGATCCTCTCCTGCCACAGGGCTCGAAAAAATCGCTTCTTGGCAATCGAACTCACGAACAACGGCTCCGGTGATTCGATCGAGCACATAGTAGTAGCCTGACATCGTTCCAAGATGCAAGTACTTTCCGATGACGGCTGGCGACGAAATATTGTTGCAATTGCCTGTACCACCACGCGTCGCGAATTGCCACTTCACGTCGAATGAAGTGCCATCGATTGCAAAAACGACGCCCGATCCATCGACAACGTAGACCATTCCGTCTGCGATCGCTGGCGTCGTGTAAATGCCATCGGTCAGAGCAATTGTTCC